>DASXYR010000084.1:0-11240 GCA_036502385.1 Gemmatimonadaceae bacterium | reverse complement strand
AGGAGCTCGCGGTTTGGGAAATCGAACGGCAGGGCTAGTGCGAGCACCATCGAGAGGGCGCCCCTGAGGCCGCCCCACGTCATCACAGCAAGCCAGTTTGGGGGAATACGCTCCTTCGTTCTGTTGAGAAGACCCCCAACTCCATAAACAACGACCGCTCGCGCCAGCACTACCACGACAAACGCGAGAAGGATTTCAGGCCAGGCGGCAAGCAGCGCGGAGGGAGACACCTCGAAGCCGATCAAGAGAAAGACAACCGAATTCAGCGCGAACGCGATGTACTCCCAAAAAGCATCGAGGGCGAGCCGGGTCTTGCGCGACATGCCGTCCTTCCATGCATAGGTGCCGCAGTGCATTCCCGCGACCACCGTCGCGATCACGCCTGAAAAACCCATCTGCTCCGCCAGCGCAAAGGTTCCGTAAGCGGTTATGACGGTAATCGTGATTTCTATTACCGCGTCGTCAATGCGAGAGATGAGCTTGGATGCGACAGCTCCCGCTACAAAACCGAGAAGGCCGCCTCCGCCCACGATCAGAATGAACGTGAGTACCAACTGCCCGATCCCGGAGGTCTCTCCGCTGACGGCGCCGAGGAGGAGTGTCAACAGAACGATTGATGTGCCGTCGTTCAGCAGGCTCTCGCCTTCGACGAGCGTTGCGAGACGAACGGGAACGTGCAGCTCCTTGAAGATCGCGACTACGGCAATCGGATCCGTTGCGGCGACGAGGGCACCGAAGACGAGCCCTTGCTGGAGCGTAAACCCGGTATGGGACGACAGTCCTGAAATGGCCAGGGCCGTCCCCGTTCCGGCGAGAAAGATTGCCGCAATCACCCCGGGAATGGCGAGAGCTGAAATGGCAATCTTGTTCTTGAGAAATATCCCGACATCGATATTGAATGCGGCCTCGAAGAGCAGGCCAGGCAGAATGACCGCAAATAACAGATCGCGGGTGAGTCGTGGAGGATTCACCGCGCCCATTGTGCCGACGATCATGCCCGCGATCACGAGAACCGCGGTGTAGGGGATTTTCAACCAGCGAGCGGCAATCGCCGCAGCTGTCGCAATCGAGAAAAGAATTACCAGCGTCGTCTCAATCGTCATGGTTCGTTTGAAATAGCAAACCTCTCTCAGTGCGATTCATTCTGGTCATCTTCTGGCGGGGATAGTCGGCGGTCGTCGCGGGCTGCCAGTCGATGACAGACAGCTCCCGCGCCCATCAATCCGCCCGAAGTCAGCAGGGTCAACTTTGCGAGCCCTACGGATACGATCCAGGGCAGCGAGATCAAGTGGGAGCCGCCGACGATTGCGACGCCGACTCCTATTCCGAGGGTCAGGCCACTTACCATTAATACGCTGCCAAGTTTTCGCATGCAGTTGCTAGCCCGATCTCGGTGCGCCCGATCTCAATACGCTTGATCCCATTCGGCCGAAAGCCGAATCGCCGCGTCGATGATCCCGACCATGCTGTACGTTTGCACGAAATTCCCCCACAGCTCGCCGGTCTTCGTATCGATGTCTTCCGAGAGCAGCCCGTGAGGGTTGCGGTGCGCGAGGACTTTCTCGAACAGCGCCCGCGCCTCCTCTCGGCGCCCAAGCGCCCCCAGCGCGTTGATGTACCAGAAGGTGCAAACCAGGAACGCGTTCTCCGGCGTTCCGAAATCATCTTTTTCTGTGTACCTGTAGATGAAATCCCCGCGCTTCAGGTCACGCTCGATCGCCGCCACCGTTCCGGCGAAGCGAGGATCGTCGGCGGCGAGAAATCCAACTTCGTGGAGGCGCAGCAAGCTCGCATCGAGCGTATCGCCTTCCATCGTTCCCGCGAAGGCGCCGAGTTCGGCATTCCATGAGCGCTCACAGATTACTGCGTGCATTCGATCGGCGTGGCCGCGCCAGTACTTCGCGCGATCCTTCAACCCGAGGTGGGATGCGATGCGCGCCAGTCGATCGCAGCCGGCCCAGCACATGACGCTCGAGAATGTGTGCACGCGCTGCTTGCCGCGAAGCTCCCATATCCCGGCGTCGGGCTGATCGAACAGCTTTGCGGCCTGCTCCCCAAGCGCTTCCAGACGAGGGAAAAGCGTCTCGTCGCCGCGTCTCACCAGTCGCCGGTCAAAGAACACGTGCGGCGCCGCGAGGATCGCCGAGCCGTACACGTCGTGCTGCACCTGGCTCTGCGCCTGATTGCCGACGCGCACCGGACCCATACCGCGATAACCCGAAAGACACTTCGCCTCGTGCTCGTCCACGACCGAGCGTCCATTGATGCCATAAAGGGGACGAAGCACGCCGTCCTCCGCGCTCGCGACGATGTCGAGGATGAACGACAGGTAGCGCTCCATTGTGCGCGTCGCTCCGAGTCGGTTGAGCGCGTTGACGACGAAGTACGCATCCCGGATCCAGCAATACCGGTAGTCCCAGTTCCGACCGCTGTTCGGCGCCTCCGGCACCGACGTCGTCACCGCTGCGATGATTGCGCCGGTGTCTTCGAACACGTTCAGCTGGAGCGTGATCGCCGCCCTGATCACCTCATCCTGCCACTCGAATGGAATCGCAAGCGTCCGCACCCACTCACGCCAGTGCCACGCGGTCTCCTCGATGAAATGGCGGGCGACCTCAGACGGCGCTCCGCTCACCGTCTCGTCGGGGCCGAGCAGCAGGGTGATCGCATCCTCCAGATGGAACGGATTCTCTTCGAGGATCGCGGTGGTCGACGCATCCGTGGTCAGTCGCAGGACGACGGCACCCCCGTAATAGCGAATGTGGTTGCTGCCAACCGTCGTGCGCGGTCTCTCGCATCCGTATTCACAAGCCGGCCTGAGCCTGATTCTGATGCGCGGGCTTCCCGCGATGCGGCGCACCTGCCGCACGATCATCATCGGACAGAATATTCGCCCATACTGCCGAAATCGCGGGGCGAAGTCCGTTATCTCGATCGCGCCGCCGTCGGCGTCGTACGCGCGCGTCACGAGGATCGGCGTGTTGAGCTGGTATTCCTGCTCTGTCCGGACGGAGTCGAGGAGATCGATCGCGTAGAGACCGAGCTCGTCCTCGCGGTCCTTCCCATGGCGCAGAAGCGTAGAGAACGCCGGATCGCCATCCAGTCGTGGAAAACAACCCCACTTGATCTCGCCTACTCTGTCGATCAGTGCGGCGATGGTGCCATTTCCAATGAGGCCGAGATTGAGTGACACGCTCGACGGATTTGGCGTGTCCTGCTTGCGTGTACCCACTACGGCTCCCGCCGCTCGAGCCACGAACGGACGGCCCGAACGTTGGGCAGGCGCCATGCTGCCGAGGTTGGCCCGCCACCGACTTTGATCGAGTGGCCATCGAGCGAGTTCACGACAGCGAACCCGTGCTCGTCCGTGACGTCATCGCCCACAAATACGGGAGTGCGCCCCTTGAACGGCGCCTCATGCATGAATTCGCGCACCGCGTCGCCTTTGTCTTTCCCGCTGGGTTTGAGCTCCACGACGCGCTTGCCCGACTGGAGGGCGTACTCCTCCCCCATCGCCGCGGCCACGCTACGCATCGTTCGATGGGCATAAGATGCCAGTTTCGGAGCCGACCTGTAATGGAGGGCAAGCGATAATCCTTTGTCCTCGAAAAGCAGCTCGGGATGCGTGGCAATTGCCTGGGCGATGCGCTCGCGGGCGAAATCAAGCTTTTCCGAAACGATGTGGTGACGGGTAATCTTTCCCGTACCGCCGCGCCGCTCGAGGCCGTGCTGACCGGCGACCGGCAGATTGACGTCCCCGAAGATGGAATCGACGTCAGAGATGGCTCGACCGCTGATGAGCGCGAGCGCTCCGCCGGTCGCCTCGTGCAGCTCTCGAATGAGGGACTGGAGCTCGCGCTCGAGAACTATCTCCGCCGGCGACGGCGCGATGTCGACCAGCGTGCCATCGATGTCGAAGAAGTAAGCCCACGACACGACTGGCGCCGGAACCTGGTCCGGCTTCCCGCCGATTCGGGGACGCCGCTCACCGGAGACTTTCACGCGCGGTGTCAGGGGTTGGCTGCGAAGGAATCTCCGTGCTGCCGGTAACGCGTGTCAGCCGGCTCGCGACGAGAGGGCGGCCCAGAATCTTGCGTCGTCGCCTCATCGTCGCTGCATCGAGAAGCATGCGACCCGCCCAACGGTAGACGTTGAATTCCTTGATCAGCCCCCGCATCAGCTGCATGCGGGTGCGCTGTGTTCGAAGCGGCATTGTGAGCGCGACGTTGAGCGCCGTTGCGCACTGGTCGGCGTCATAGGGGTTCACGATCAACGCCTCCGGCAGCTCGCGCGCCGCGCCGGTGAACTGGCTCAGCACAAGCACTCCACGTTCGTCGTCACGCGAGGCCACGAACTCCTTGGCGACGAGATTCATTCCGTCGTGCAGGCTGCTGACGAAGCAGACATCGCTTCCGCGGTAGTAGTGCCACACCTCCTGCGGCTCATGGTGCCTGGCCTGGAGAATGATCGCCGGATATTTCCCCTTCGCAAACCGCTCGTTTATCCGCTCGGCCATTGCGTGCACGCGATCCTCGTAATTCTTGTACTGCTCGATCCTCTGCCTCGTCGGCGCCGCAATTTGAATGAACGTGAACTTGCCAATCCATTCCGGGTGGAGCTCCAGCAGGCGCTCCACCGCGTGGAATCGCTCTTCGAGTCCCTTCGTGTAGTCGAGACGATCTACGCCGAGCCCGATTGCGTGATCCGCGGGCAGGCCGTGACGCCCGCGAATCGTAGCCCGCGCTTCATCGATCGGCATTGCGACGAGCTCTTTGGCGGGTGGCCACTGGACCGAGATCGGATAGCGCTTGATCGCCGTCGTCTGCCCTTTGTAAGTGACGCTGAACGTCTCGCGGTCTACCCGGGCCTCGAGCTGCCTGTCGACGGTGTCGACAAAATTGTTGCAGTGGAACTGGGTGTGGAATCCAAGGATGCTGCTGCCGAGCAGTCCATCGAGCAGCTCCTGCCGCCACGGGCAAATGGCGAACGCTTCCGGGTTGGGCCACGGGATGTGCCAGAAGGCAATGATCGTCGCCGCGGGAAGTCGCTCGCGCACCATCCGCGGCACGAGCGCGAGATGGTAGTCCTGCACCAGCACAATCGGATCTGAGGACTTCGCCTCTTCTACCACGGCATCAGCGAACTTCCGATTGACGCGCTCGTACTCGATCCAGTCCGATGTGCGGAAAATGGGACGAACGTGCGCGATGTGGCAGAGCGGCCACAGCCCCTCGTTGGCAAAGCCGTAGTAGTAACCCTCTTCTTCCTGCTGAGTGAGCCACACACGCCGGAGCTGGTACGATGGATCCTCGACGGGAATCTGGATGCGATCGTGACGGTCTACGACCTCACGGTCAGCCGATCCGCTCCCGTGCGCGATCCACGTGCCGGAGCACGCACGCATGATGGGCTCGACCGCCGTCACCAACCCGCTGGCCGGACGCTGGATGATGATCGATCCGTTCTCGCGTACGTGGATATATGGCTCGCGGTTGGAGACGACGATCACGTCCTGACCGCGGAGCTCCTGATCGAGAATGCCGCGCAGTGTCTCCGGCGTCCACGCGAGCTGTTCCTCGTCCCTCAGGCGGTGCTCCGCCTCAATGTCACGGATGAGCGTGCGGAGGTCGTCGGCGATGGGTCGCAGCTCACCTTCGTCGGAACCCTGGGCGGGCCTGAGCAATCCTTCGCCCCGCATCAGCGCCTGCATCCCGTGCACCCAGCCACGCCAGCTTAGCTGAGCAACCGCGACCGTTATCAGCGACACGACGACGGCCAGCGCGACGAAGAAGTAAAAGAGATATTGTTTCGTCTCCTTTGAGCGTCGCTGGACGAAGCTCATGTCCTGAACCATCACGATGGAGCCGACGGTGTCGCCAAGGGGAGCGACCGGCTTAACCGAGATGAGAAGCGGCCCTTGCACTTCCGTGAGGAGCTGCCCCGCGGGCTTGGAAAAGTTGTCGAGGTTTCCGCAGTTGATCTCATGCGGCAGGGTCGGCGTCGCAATCGGCTTTGACGCCGGCGTGGCGCAGAAACCCATCGCGAACAATCGCTCGTCCTGCGTTATCTTCGCGAAGAATCGCAGAATGCCGGAGGTGTCGTTCGAGACGACAAGTCCGTAGAGCGGCTCGTCGACAGTGTTCGCAACCAGACTCGACCGCAGGTTCAGATCCTTGACGAACCACTGAACGGTCAGCTTGTCCACGAGCGGCATCACCATGTAGGCGAGCGCGGTGAGGACGAGCACGAGCGGCACAACGAAGCGGAGGGATAACCTCAATACGGTAGCCCGGGCATAATTCGTAGTTTACTCCCGGCGCCCGGGATTGTGAACCCGCTTCAGAAACGGTATTGACGGAGACACCAATCGCGGCGTACGCTCTCTCAGCCCGAACGCGAGTGCTTCCTGAATGGGACTGATCCCGACTGTTCGATCTATAGCGCAACGAGCCGGCCCAACGAGTTCGCCGCCTCGAGTGCGTCCGCGTCTCCGCATACAGGCGATATGGGTGATCGCTGCCATCGCAGCAGCCTCGTTGGTCGCTCATCCTTCGCTTGCCCAAAATCGAACCGTCTCTCCAGTCCTTGGCTTCCCGGAGGCCGGACTCGACGACCCCGCGGCATATCAGGGATACCAGACTCGATTCTTCCGCGACACGAAGGGCAACGTCGTTCAGATCTACCTCGATGCGACGCGTGGCAGAGTAGTCAACCTGCTCGCCGATGCCGTCGACGAGAGCGTCGGTTTCACGGTCCGGGATCCAGCCGGCAAGCCGCTCCGGCTGGAGTGGGGATTGCCGACCGCTGTGATCTCGCAGGACGGTGCGCGTCGCACGATCGAGTATCAGCTGGTCGCGAACGCCCCCCAGATCGTGATCGGCTGGATACTGCTCGGCTCCATGCGCGTCGAGCGCGACCTCGGCTATTCCGGGCGCGAGCTCGAGCCCTACGAGTGGCCGACGTTTCACGTCCGCGAAGCGGAAGATCTGGTCTCGAATCTCGATCGTCTCGAAGCCGCTGAGAGACAGCGCCAGCTCGGAATGCTCAACGCGAGCTACGTCGCCGACGTTCGCGCGCGCGTTGTGCCAGAGATCGTCACCACCGGAGTGCGCGGGTCCCGTGGTGTCACGGTTACGCAGCCAACGCTCGACGGGAAGACAAATCTTCAGCTCGATCTGGGCACAGATCCCCGCGACGGGACGATACTCGTGACGTTGCCCACGGTTTCGCTGACAGCCCTCGGAAATCGGCCCATCCGCTTCACCGTTCGCGTCACGACGGACGGGCCGGCGCTGACGCCGCTGTCGCGCGATCAGATCTTCAGTCCCGCCTTCCTGAAATTCCTTGCCGATGCGCGCGTTGCGTCCGACCGCGCCGCCGCCAGCAGCGCCGCCAAGAGCACCGGAATGCAGGCGACCATCTCACGCTACAGGCAGCTCGAGCGCGACGTGCGCGGCACCGAGCTTCTCAGCTCCAGGGAAAAGCTGATGGCCGGCCTCCCGAACTACGCGACGTACTTCGGGCGCGACATGATGATGACGTCGCTCATGATGCAGCCGGTCTGGACGGACGCGATGTCAGAGTTCGTCATCGCCAGCGCGCTGCGCAAGCTTGGCCCTGCGGGTGACGTCAGCCACGAGGAAGCGCTCGGCGGCCAGGCCATTCGCGAAAATGCTGCCGAATACAATGCGCACATCGCCGAGTATCTGCGATTGTCGCGAAGGGGAAGCCGTGCTGCCGCCGACACTGCGCTCGCGAACGCACGCGCTCAGCTGACGGACCTGCAGCGTGTGCGCGAGAACTACCACATGCGCGACGACGAATTTCAGCTGCCGGTCGTCGCGGCTCGCTATCTCACCAATCCATCGGTATCGACAGCGCGCAAGAAAGCATTCCTTCTCGATGCGTCCGATGGAGGAGTGACGCGCGTCTCGCGACTGATGCGCGAGCTCGCCCTGGTGTCGCTGCTCGCGGCGCCCTATTCGCGCGACCCGGTCGTCCAGAATCTCATCGCGTCGCCGCGCATCGACTCGACGCACTGGCGCTCGATCAGCTGGCGCGACAGCAACGCCGGCTACGCGAACGGAAGGTTCGCGATGGACATCAACGCCATCTGGGTTCCGCGCGCACTTCAGTCCGTGGGCGAGATCCTCACGGCGTTGCGGGCCGCTGGCTTCTCCAACGATCAACTAGCCACGATGACGCCAGGTGGAAGCACCGCACCGCTGACTCAGCTTATCCGGGATTCAGTTTTCGCGCAGCAGGCGTTGCAGAACTGGCAAGGCGCGTCGCGCCACTTCGTCGTGTCAATGACTCCGGAGGAAATTGCGCCGCGCCTTCGACAGAAGCTCCAGTGGCTGCCCGCGGGCGAGCGAGCGTATTGGGAGCGAGTGCTGGCGTCCAAAGGCGCCGATAAGCAGCCGCTCGAGTTTCTTGCCATCTCTCTCGATTCCGCGGGACGACCGATCCCGGTGGTCAATACGGATCCGGCCACATGGCTGATGCTGCGCGACGGGCGCGATGTCACGCCGGCCGAACTGGACGCCGTGCGGCGTGATGTGCGCGCGATAATGCGCGCGTACCCGGTGGGTCTGTTCGTGGATCGCCTGGGTCCCGTCGTGGCCAACGACGCATACGCTTCGAGGAGCGTGTGGGAGGCATTCAAGCAGGACACCTACCACTCCCCCCGGGTCGTCTGGGGCCGCGAGGTCAATCTGATTCTCCTCGGCCTCGCGAATCAGGTCGCCGGCGCGACGGACGCCGCGACGAGGCCCCTGAGCGCAGAGCTGACGCCGTACGTCACCGAGATGAAGGACGCCCTACGCCGCACGAACGCCGCGGTGGAAGCGTCAGGCCTCAAGCACAACGAGCTCTGGAGCTACGAGATCGTAGACGGCGCGCTCAGGCCGATTCGGTACGGGGCGAGCACCGACGTCCAGCTGTGGAACGTGACCGATCTCGCGGTTCAATATGTATTGTCCAAACTTGGGGCTTACTAACTCGCTTAGCTCCGTGGATTCCGCCGCTCCCCCCGGAACCCAGAACCCGTAACTATCACACGCAACAGGTAGTTCTGAGTTTGCGGTTAGCTGGGCTTTACTCTCTCTCGAGCCCCAGTCTATGCTCGCGAGCCTCGGTCGCGTCTCCAGCCGCACTATGCAACGGTCTCTTATGCGCTCGGAGTCCGAAGTACAGCATGGCCGCCCCGAACACGATCATTATCAACCCCCACCAAAGATTGATGACGATGTTCTCCGACCTCCCGTACAGCCCGATGTCCGTCCGCGTCGCCACGCCGTAGATCGCGAGGATCACTCCCAGCAGCGAGAACAGAGTTCCGATCGGAATCCGAATATCGAATCTTGCGGCGGTGCTCATGCCGTGCCTCCGGTCAGAAGAAGATGATGTTGAGCGCCAGCGTCACCGTCAGAACGATGACCGCGAGCACGACAGGCTTCTCGTACCACGCCTGAACGGTCTCGACCGGCTTGGGCGTCATGCTGTACACTAACCCGACGAGCTCCTGCTCGGGGCGCGGGCGGGTAATGAGGCTGACGATAATCGTGACGACGAAGCACGTCACCCAGGCCGCTATCGCGGTCCAGAACGTCTGGCCGAGCTCGCTGCGGTAGACGATGTGCGTCCCGAAGTAGCCGCCTTTCACGCCCGGCACCGATCCCGCCGCGAGTGAGATGCCGTGATGGATCGCGGCCGCGAGCGTGCCCGAGATCAGTCCTATGAACGCTCCGTGACCCGTAGTTCGCTTCCAGAACATTCCGAGCGCGAAAGTCGCGAAGAGGGGAGCGTTGACGAACGCGAATACGAGCTGCAGCAGATCCATGATGTTGTTGAACGACGCTGCCACGTATGCCGCCGCGATCGACAATGCGATGCCGAACACCGTCGCCGCGCGGCCCATCCACAGGTAGTGCTCGTCGCTAGCGCCCTTCTTGATGTGGCTCTGGTAGATGTCGTAGGTCCACACGGTGTTGAACGCCGTGACGTTCCCCGCCATTCCGGACATGAACGACGCGAGGAGCGCCGTTAGTCCGAGTCCGAGCATCCCGGACGGGAAGAAGCGTATCAGCATCATCGGCACGGAGAGATCGTAGTCGAGCACCACCTTTCCCGCCTGGTCGATCAGCGGACCTCCGGTGAGCGCGTCGATCTTCGGCGGGATGATTCCCAGATTGGCGGCAGAGACCACATGCCCCGCGGCCGCGCCCGCGCCGTGCCAGTCGACGCCGAGCGCAATCATGCCCGGCAGAATGACGAGGAAGGGGAAGAGAACTTTGGGCAGCGCCGCGATGAGCGGCGTGCGCCGCGCGGCGGCCATCGATTCGGACGCCATCGCCCGCTGAACGACGAGGAAGTCCGTGCACCAGTACCCGAACGACAGCACGAAGCCGAGCCCCATCACCAGGCCGAACCACTCGACGCCGATGGGATTCTGCGACGGATCGCCCATGTACCTCCACGCGTGCGTCATCGCGCCCGGCTGAAATCCGCGCGCCACCGACACCTCGGCCAGCTTCGCCTGGAGCCCAGACCATCCTCCCACCGATTTCATGCCGAGGAATACGAGCGGTGCGAACCCGAATACGATGAGAAAGAACTGAATGACTTCGTTGTAGATCGCGCTCGTGAGTCCGCCGAGGAAGATGTAGGCGAGGACGATCACGGCGGCGACGAGCATGCTGAGGTCGAAGCTCCAGCCAAGGAGCAGGTTGAACAGCTTGCCCATTGCGTACATCGAGATGCCGGACGACATGATCGTCATCACGGCAAAGGAAACGGCGTTGAGGGTGCGGGTCTTCTCGTCGTAGCGCAGCTTCAGGTATTCAGGAACCGACCGCGCGCGCGACCCATAATAAAAGGGCATCATGAAGAGGCCGACGAACACCATCGCCGGGATCGCGCCGATCCAGTAGAAGTGGCTGGTCGCTATTCCGTACTTCGCGCCGGAAGCGCCCATCCCGATCACTTCCTGGGCGCCGAGGTTGGCGGAGATGAACGCCAGGCCCGCGACCCACGACGGGATCGAGCGGCCCGACAGAAAGAAGTCGGTGCTCGTCTTGGTCGACCGTCTCAGCATCCAGCCCACGGAGAGGACAACCGCGAAATACACGAGCATGAGGAGGTAGTCGATCGGCGTCAGATGAGTCATCGAGCTGGATCTCCGCAAAGGGGGCGGGGCGCAGGATCTCGCGGTAGTGTGTCCGCGCAGGCCAGATTATACG
>DASXYR010000083.1:0-2425 GCA_036502385.1 Gemmatimonadaceae bacterium | reverse complement strand
CGTCACCAGCCACCAAGCGTGGGGACTCGGCAGCTACTGCTTCTTCAACAGGAATCCGACCGTGGTCTCAGATCACGCCTTCGAGGCGCCAGTTGCTCCCGAAGTACGATTCCGAAACATGGTGACTGTGTCGCTGGGAGGCGGCAAGGGCACGATCGCGCACGTCATCAACCAGACCGGCCCCGCGGCGAAGGCGGGGGCGACGGTCCAGAAACTCGTCACCGGCCAATAAGGAAGACAATCGTCCTTATTGGCCTCCGATCTACCGCGACGCGGGTTCGAAGGCGGCCGTCAACAGACCAAACAGGAAACCATCGCCCTTCGCATCGGGATTCCTGAACACGAGATAGACGTCGTGCAATCCTGACGTCGGCTTGAGCGTGGTGCGAAGTTGCGCAGGTGTCAGGGCGGCGGTCGGACTGATGAGACCGCTCTCGCCCAGCAGCTCGCCGGTCGGCGAGTCGAGGTGCACTTCGATCTTGCCACCCTTCGCCTGGTATTGCGCCGGCGCCACCGCGACGAACGTCACCGCGCCGATGCCCGTCAGGTCGATCTGCTTCAACCCCACTGATGCGCCCGACCGATTCACGACCGTGACTTCGACCGGTACCTCCGCTGCGCTTTGCTTCGACACTCCATCCGACAGCACACCATTCGCAACCACCACGGTCGGTGAGTGGAGGACGACCTCCTTCTCCTTCGTGATCGCGGGCATCCCGTTCGCCCCGCGGTCCGTGTATGCTGCGCGGAGCACCAGTACGCCGTTGGGCGCATCACCCGAGCCTGATGCAGGCACGTAAGTCCCATGATCAGGAAGCGACGGCGCGCTCGTCTTCGGATCGGATAGGCTCAAGATGTAGGCGACCATCGCCGATGCCTGCTCGGTGGTGAGACTCGGGTGGGCGGACATCGCGACCTGTCCCCACACGCCCGATCCTCCCTGACGGATCTTCCGCACGAGACGCGCGGTCGCCGTGCTGTCGTTCTGATACTTTCGCGCGACATCGACGTAAGCGGGGCCGATCGACTTCCTGTTGAACTGGTGACAGGAGAGGCAATCGTTGGCTTCGATGAGCTTCCTTCCTGTCGCGACCGGGCTCGTCGCGGATCCGTCCTTCAGGTACTGTGCGCTCACACCAACTCGCGCTGCTGGAATTGTCCCGCTCCTGAGCGAGCCGTCCTCACGATCTGTCACGCGCGCCGCATACGCCACCGGGATACCGGGGAAGAAGAATGTCTTGTTGCCGCCAACGAGATCGACGTCGACACTGGGCGGCTCGTTGCCGGCCACTATCTGCACGTCCGCGGTGGACCTCGCACCATGAGTATCGGTCGCGGTCAGCGACGCCGTGTAAGTGCCGGGTCGAGTGAACGTGAACGTTGGATTCGGCTCCGTCAGCTTCTGCAGCACGGCGCCACCCTTCCGCGAGATCGTCCACACATATCGCAGTGAATCCTCGTCGAGGTCCACGGTGCCGGCCGAGGAAAGCTTCACGCGCATCGGCAGCGCTCCGGCCGGCTGATCGACCGCGGCGGCGACAATCGGCTTCCGATTGCCGGCGTTGTACTCGATGCGGACGAGGCTTGCGTCCGGGTTCCCCTGGAACCACGCCGTCCCGTACTCCAGAAGATACAAATCGCCGCTCGGCCCGAACTCCATCTCGATCGGAGCGGCGAACTTCCCGCTCGGCATGAATCGTTCGATGGATGCGAGGTCACCATTCGGGTTCATGGTGACGGCCATGATCCAGTGCCGCATGAACTCGTAGATGAAAAGCTTTCCGTCGTAGTACTGCGGGAAAGGTCTGGCCGCGTTGCGGAAGTCATCTCGATGAAAAACGGGGCCGGCCGCGGCTGCGCGTCCGCCGTCGCCGACGATCGGGAATTCAGGTGATGCCGCGTATGGATACCAGATGTAAGCGCCGCGCGCGGGCGGAAGATCGTTGAGACCGGTGTTATTGGGCGAGCTGTTGACCGGGTGCGCTGGATCGAACTGCGCTCCCGACGTTTCTGTCGCTGAATCGATGAAGGTCGTCCGGTAGTACGCCTGATTGTTGCCGACGAAGTACGGCCATCCGTAATTGCCCGCGCTGCGTGCCTGATTGATCTCGTCGTAGCCGCGCGGGCCGCGTCCGACGGAATCGACATTCGCGTCGGGACCGACGTCGCCCCAGTAGAGAAACCCGGTGTGAGAGTCAATCGAAATCCGATAGGGATTCCGGTGTCCCATCGTGTAGATCTCGGCTCGCGTCTTCGGCGTGCCGGGTGGAAAGAGATTTCCCTGCGGGATGGTGTACGTGCCGTCGGGCTCTGGATGGATGCGGACGATCTTCCCGCGGAGATCGTTGGTGTTCGCAGACGATTTCTGCGCGTCCCACGGCATGCGGCCGGCCCGTTCGTCGATGGGCGCGTAGCCGGTCGCGAA
>DASXYR010000082.1:0-2133 GCA_036502385.1 Gemmatimonadaceae bacterium | reverse complement strand
TCAACGAAGCCCGGGAAGCTCTCCTCGCCGCGGAAGAGACGGCCCCCAACCTGCCAGTCCTGGTCATGGTCACTGTAGACGACGACAGCAATTGCCTCGACGGCTCATCGCCCGCGCAGGCCGCTGCCCTGCTCACGGAGTGGGGCGCCGGAGCTATCGGCGTCAACTGCTCGACCGGACCCGCCACTGTCCTCACCGCTCTGGAAGCGATGCGCGCAGCGACGGACCTGCCTCTCGCTGCCATGCCCAATGCCGGCATGCCCCGTGCGATTGAAGGACGCAACATTTATCTCTGCTCGCCCGAGTACATGGCCAGCTTCGCGCGTAAAGCCATCGCCGCAGGCGCGCAAATCGTTGGCGGCTGCTGCGGCACCACGCCCAACCACACCCGCGCCATGCGCTCCGCCATGCGCGCCATCGACGCCCAGGCTCGCGTCACCGACGGCGGCAAACAAGCGGAAATCTCCACTGAAACGCCGCCTTCACCCCTTAGCGAGCGCTCGCATATCGGCGCTCTCGTTGAACAAGGCCAGTTCGTCACGCTCGTGGAAATCGTTCCTCCCAAAGGCATCAACTGCACCAAGGAGATCGAGGGCGCGCGCCTCCTCGCCCAACTCGGCGTACACGCTATCAACGTCCCCGACTCGCCGCGCGCCTCCGCCCGCATGAGCGCGCAGAGCCTCTGCATCCAGATTCAGCAGCATACCGGTATCGAGACGATCCTTCACTATACCTGTCGCGACCGCAACGTGCTCAGCATCCAGTCCGACCTCCTCGGCGCATCCTCCATCGGACTCAAAAACATTCTCTGTCTCACCGGCGATCCGCCTAAGCTTGGCAACTACCCGGATGCGACGGCTGTCTTCGATGTCGATGCCATCGGCCTCGTCAACATCGTCCGCCGCCTTAATCACGGTCTCGACATCGGCGCGAACTCCATCGGCGCGTCCACCAACTTTACCATCGGCGTGGCGGCCAACCCCGGTGTCCCCGATATCGAGCACGAGCTCCGTCGTTTCGCCTTCAAAGTTGAAGCGGGAGCCGAATACGCCATCACGCAGCCCGTCTTCGATCTCCGCCTGCTCGAAGAATTTCTCACCCGTATCGAGTCGTTCCGCATACCTGTGATCGCTGGAATCTGGCCGCTCACCAGCCTGCGCAATGCCGAGTTCATGAAGAACGATCTTCGCGTCTCCATGCCCGAAGAAATTATGCTCCGCATGGCCCAGGCCGACACGCCCGACGCCGCCCGCAAAGAAGGCATCCTGATCGCGCAGGAGATGCTCGAATCCGTTCGCGGTATGGTGCAGGGCGTCCAGGTCAGCGCGCCATTTGGGCGCTATTCAGCCGCTGCCGAGGTGATTGCGAGCGTGCTGCCGCAGGCCGCTCTGAATTTGGAGTAAGCCTGCCGCCATACAATAATCTTGGACCGTCAAATGCCATCCTTCGAAGAATCGCTCAAGAAACTCGAATCCATCGTCGAAACGCTCGAGAAGGGCGATCTCCCTCTCGAAGACTCTATCAAGCTCTTCGAAGAAGGCGTTGGCCTCTCCTCCGCCTGCAAAAAAGAACTCGACGAAGCCGAAGGCAAGGTCCAGGTCCTCATCAAGCAGCGCGACGGTTCCTTCAAAACGGAACCCTTTCCAAGCGAAAAGAAAAGCTGAAACTCTAAGCTCTTTCCTCTGGCCAATTTCGTCGTCTTCGCGTTACCCTTCAAATCACCTCACGCGCCAACCTCTTCCCGATCACCGACGCGTGACCTCGGAGGTCATTCCCGATGCTCAAGTCCATCGGAATCGTACTGGGAAGCTATGCGCTCTCCATTGTCCTGGTTCTCTGCACTGACCCGCTGCTCACGCGCATCTTTCCCGGCGACTTCGAAAGAGGCCGCATCCCCTCAACCACGCCCCTCGTGTGCAGCACGGGTTTCTTCGTCGCGATTTCCATCCTGTGCGCATGGGTATGTGCCCGCTTTGCTCTGAGCCGTCCGGGGAGGCACGTGCTCTGGTTCTTCATCCTTGGCGAGGTGATGGGCGTTGCCGCCATCATCCCCAACTGGTCGAAAGGGTGGCCCCACTGGTACTGGATCTCCTGGCTCCTCACATGGCCGATCAGCTGCTGGATCGGACTCAA
>DASXYR010000081.1:0-1602 GCA_036502385.1 Gemmatimonadaceae bacterium | reverse complement strand
CTATGCCGGCGGACGCGCCTCGATGGTGGACAATCCGGCCGGCGGACTCAGCCAGCTCAACGCAAGCATCGTCGGGCTCTCCGCAATACTCGGCGGATGGATTCTATATGAAGCCATGCAGCGTGTGGTTGCGCCAAGGGCTCCAACCATCGCCGCGATTGTCTGGATGGTTGCGTTTGTTGCTATCGCGATCGAGCTGACCCGGGTCCTGAGCGGCCGCGCCGCCTTTATTCATGTCGGTGCGATGCTCGCGACGATCATGGCGGGCAATGTCTTCTGGACGATCGTTCCGTCGCAGCGGCTCCTCGTTGCGTCAGCCTCAGGCGAGAAAGGTGGTGATCCAGCCATCTCCGCGAGGGCCAAGCGCGTCTCGATTCATAACAACTATTTCACGTTCCCCGTGATCGTGCTGATGGTGAGCAACCACTTTCCCGCGCTCTACGGTCATCGGCTGAACTGGCTGCTATTGATCGTTCTGGTCATAGCCGGCGTGGCGGTCAGACACGTGCTCAACATCAGGTGGAATCTGCCAGCCTGGAAGCCGATTCTCGCCGGCGTGATCACAGCCAGTGTCCTGTCGTTGTGGGCAATTATGAAGTTTGGGACCGCTTCTGCGGTCGCTCAATCCTCCGCCCCCACGGGGCCGGTAACCTTTGCCGAAGTGCGGCACATTATCGATCGCAGATGCGCCGTCTGTCACTCAGAGAGGCCCACCGATCCGGCCTTTCCCGTTGCACCTGCCGGGGTCATGTTCGACACTCCTGAACAGATCATGGCGCATGCTTCACGAATCAGCGAACGCGCCTTCGTGACCCGTACCATGCCCCTCGGCAACAAGACGAATATCACCGATGCCGAGCGGGCCGTTCTCGGCAGCTGGGCGGCCCGGCAGGCCAGTTCCCGGTAAACGACTGACTCACTCGGGATTCTGGAGCTATTTTCCGAAAATGCTTGTGATGCCAGCTCGTGACTGACCAACTCCGCGACACCCTCGACCAGACGCTCGGCGAAACATTTGCCTTCGAGCGCGAGCTTACCGCCGGGGGCATGAGTCGTTTGTTCCTGGCCGAGGAAAAACGTCTCGGGCGGAAGGTCGTGGTGAAGGTGTTGTCGGAGCAGATGGCGGGAGCGATGCGGAAAGAGCGCTTCCAGCGGGAGATTCAGGTGTCGGCGCGCCTTCAGCATCCGCACATCGTGCCGCTGCTTTCGTCGGGAGAAGTTGACGGCCTTCCGTACTTCGTGATGCCGTTCATCGAAGGCGAATCGCTAAAGGCGCATCTCGCGAACAAGGGTGAGCTGCCGATTGGAGATGCGGTGCGTCTTCTGACGCAGATCGCGTCGGCCCTCGCGTATGCGCACAAGAACGGCGTCGTTCACCGCGACATCAAACCGGACAATGTTCTTCTGTCCGAAGACATCGCAGTCGTCACCGATTTCGGAATCGCGAAAGCAGTCTCTGCTGCGAAGGAGCGTGAAGGGACAGCGCTGACTTCTGATGGCTCGACGCTTGGAACTCCCGCATACATGGCACCCGAGCAGGTGGTTGCGGATCCGTCGATCGATCATCGAGCTGACATCTATTCGTTTGGCGTCGTCGCGTAC
>DASXYR010000080.1:0-7656 GCA_036502385.1 Gemmatimonadaceae bacterium | reverse complement strand
GCGCGGCTCGATCTCCCATGTGGGCGAAACCAGGAATCCCACTCTGAAGTCCTGAACGGGAAGGCTGACAATACTGGTCCTGGGTTCATCGAGGCCGAACATCACTCCGCCATCGATGCCAAGCTCGACAGAACTCGATTCGCGTCGGGCAGCCCGCTGCGCTTTCGCGGAGGAAGCGGTCGCGCACAAGGCGACGACGCTGAAGAACAGAATTCTTTTCATCATGTGGTCGTTGGTTGGATTTGATACTCGACCGCCGGCAACGCCGCCGAGAATGTCAGCTTTCTGACGATTGTCATCCCCCGATATCACAAACCGGGATAGGCCGGCAGGGGCGTGGGGGTTTCCCCTCCACACAATCGTTACTGCTCAGCCGTTGGCTCGTCGTTTGGACGGTGAGGGACGTGAGCGCTCCTCTGCCGCAGCCCAAATGGGAAGCGGTACGGCGCAAAGGCCCTCGTTTAACTAGAACGCACCCAGCGAGACGCATATCACGACTCGAATGCGGGTGCACTCTCGAACAAGGAGAACCTTTGAAGCGTTCACTGTTCCTCGCGATCGCAGCGATCGCACTCGTCGCAGTTCCGCGCGTTTCGCACGCGCAGCTCGGCCTCGTCAAGCCCTTCTCGCTCGGTGTTGCGGGCGGCGGCGCGCTTCCGATGAGCGACATGTCGGATGTGAGCAAGACCGGTTACAACGGTACGGTCGCCATGGCAATCAAGCTTCCCTTCATTCCGCTTGGACTGCGGGTTGATGGCGCGTACAACGGATTCAGCTCGAAGGTCGACAACGGCCCGAAGCTTAACGTAATGAGCGCGACCGGTAACCTGACCTGGAACCTCCCGAGCATCGGAGTTTCGCCTTACCTGATCGGCGGCGCTGGTCTGTATAGGGCGATCGTGACGGGCGCTGGCCTCCCGAGCGTGTCCGACAACAAGTTCGGCTGGAATGCAGGCGCTGGTATCAACCTGCCGCTGACCGTGTTCCATGCATTCGTCGAAGCGCGTTACAACCGGATTCCCGGCGACAACGGCGCGAAGACGGAATTTGTTCCGGTCACTTTCGGAATCATGTTCTAAAGCTGGTCGGCTCGACACACGAGCCGCAGAATCTGGACGGGGAAGGGCTAACGCCCATACCCGTTTTGCGTTCTGTCCGTTGTGGGCACGAAACCCGCAAAGTCGGCCTCACATGCGGATCTCTCTGATAACAGTTGCGTCCACAGTTAGTGTCGTTCTTGCCTGCGGTCGCTCCACCAAAGCATCCGCGTCGAATGATTCGGCGTCGCTCGTCGCCACCGCGGTCAGCGAGGACTCAGCCCCGTCCGCCAATGCGGACAGCACTCCGGGTGCGAAGGCCCCGAAGTGTCCTCGCACCGGCCAGTGGGCCTTGTGCAGCGTTGAGAAGCGCCTCGAGCAGTCCGGGTTCGTCCTCCGGAAGGCGGTCCTGCCTGGGCCAAAAAGGGCTGGATTCAGCGTGACACCGACAACGTATTTGCTGGGATCGGCAAAGCTCGAGGTGTTCGTCTATCCGGACGAGGTGTCCCTGGCGCGCGACTGGGCTGGTCTCGATACGCTCAGAGCCTCCCCTCGCGGCATGGCGACCGCATGGGACGTCCCGCCAACACTGGTGCGCTCGGCGAACCTGGCCGCGCTGTTTCTCTCGGACAGCCCCGAGAAGTCGGATCGCCTGGCCCTCGCACTAACAGCAGGGGCGCCCCAGCCTGGAACCACGCTCTCGTCGAGCCATGCGCTCCTGCCGGCGGTTCACATCTCCCCGCCGGCATCGAAGACGCCTCGCTGACCAAACGCGTTCTGGACAGCGGGGGCCGCATCACCCAGAATTGGGGTCCCTACCCAACCGGGATCTGACTCCATGCTTCGCAAAACCTACATTGCCGCGCTCGTGGCGATGGCAATTCCATCCATCCTCAGCGCTCAAACGACCAATCCCGTTGCGGATGCATTCCGCGACAACGCCAAATCCGAAGGAAAGAATCTGATCGCCGCCGCGGAGCAATTTCCCGCCGACAAGTTCGGGTTCAAGCCAACGCCCGCGCAAATGAGCTTTGCGGACATCGTGATGCACCTGTCGCAGGGCAACGACTATCTCTGCGGCACCATCGGGGGAATGAAAGCTCCCGAGAGAACCAAGGTGGCGGCCGCTGATGGCAAGGCGACCCTCGTCGCGAGGTTGCGTGACACATTCGGGTTCTGCGACCAGGCACTCGCCGGGATCTCGGATACAAACCTGGGTGAAGCGCTTCCCTTTTTTGGCGGGAGAAAGATGTCACGCGCCGCCATCATGACGCTCACCACCGGTGACTGGGCGGATCACTACAGCCAATCAGCGATTTACATGCGGCTGAACGGCCTTCTCCCTCCGACCGCCAAAAAGCCGGCCGAGTAGCTGTACGGCGCGTATGAGAACGAAGCTTCGCTCAACCCAAGCCTATAGGTACCCCATGCGTCCCGACGAAACGATCCGCTGCCTCGATGCGATGATTCAGTCGCGCTCCATTCTCGCGCACCCTTTCTATGTCGCATGGCAGCGTGGTGAGCTGACGCGAGAACAGCTCGGCACCTACGCATCTTTCTACTATCCCCACGTAGCCGCTTTCCCGGGCTACATCGAGCGAGCGCGCAGCCGCGCCGCAAATCCTCTCGTTCGTGCCGAGCTGGAAGACAATCTTGCCGACGAGCTTGGCAACCCCGCGCCGCATGACCAGCTGTGGCTCGACTTTGCCGAGGAGTTCGGCGTCGATCGCGTCGCGATTTCAGGCGCGCAGCCGCGACCGGCTGCCGCCGCGATTGTAGAAACGTTCAACGCGCGTGCTTCGGCAGACACCGCGGGCGCATTGGCGGCTCTCTACGCGTACGAGTCACAGCAACCGGAAGTCGCGAAAGCGAAAGTCGCGGGGTTGCGCGAGCGCTACGGCGTTACCGACGCGAAATCTCTTGCCTACTTCGAGGTTCACGCCCAATCGGATGTGCGCCACAGCGAGGGCGAGCGGCAGTCGATCATGCAGTGTCTCGCTGACGGTGCCTCGCACGAGAGCGTCATCGAGTCAGCCAGTGAAGCGCTGGACGCGTATTGGGGACTGCTCGACGGCATCTGCGAGGAAGCGGATATCAAGATCTGCTGAAGGTTCAGGCGCGTTAGCAACACAAAAAAAGAATCCCGCAAGCGCCTGAGCGTTTGCGGGATTCGCTTTGACCGTGAATCCAGATCACACTGAAACTTTGCGGCGCTCCTGACGCGTGAGATAGGTCACAAGAACCACTATCCCCACCAGGAAGACAACGCTGACGGGGACGGTGCCCAACCCGAGTCCACCTTCGCTTTTCGGCTGAGTCAACATGTCGCCGATCGATGCGCCAAGGGGGCGCGTCAGAATGTACGCGAGCCAGAATGCGAGTACTTCCTGCATCTTCCCAACGCGATAGGCGAAGTAAATCAGGGCAATTGCGGCGGCAAACATCAGCGCTGACAGCGGATAGCCCAACCCAAGTCTCTCCGACAGCAGATCTCCGCCGGAGGTGCCAAGCGAAAACGTGAACAAGATTGCCGCCCAATAGAACAGCTCGCGCCGGCGCGTATAGATGGTATGAACGGAGAGCGTCTTCTCGCTCATGTACCAGGCCACGAAGACAGCTGCCAGGACGATCGTGAAAATCACAGTCGTCGTGACGAGACTAACGCCCAAATTGTCGACGAGATTATCGGAGATGAGCGTGCCGACGACGCTGATGAACACTACAACGATCCAATAAATCGGCGGAACGTAATTCCTGGCCCGCAGCTGGAAGAAGAGCGAAATGAGCAGCAGGGCTCCCATCACGTACGAAGTGTTGACTGTGCCGAGGTTGAACGTAGTCGATAAGACATCAGCGGCGGTTTCGCCGACGGTCGTAGCGAGGATCTTCAGAATCCAGAATACGAGAGTTACTTCGGGGACCTTGTTCAGCATCGTGTGAAGATCTTTCTCTTGATTCGTCGCCAATGCGCTGCGCCTGGAAGTTGGATGGGCCCGGGGAACGCACGATACATACCCCGGATGAGAGGCCGCGTCAGGCAACGACCCTCACCAGGTTTTTTTGTAAGCTGAGTAACAGTTTCTGGTACGGACGAGCCGTTCCGAAATCGGCGGGAGCCGAGGAGCGTCGCGCGAACGGTCGGTCTGACGCGGCGAATGCCTCAGAACCGCGTCCCCTTGCGGAATAGATGCTGCGCTACCGCCCACCCTCTTGTGCCCGCGCGCGATCTATCACACTGCCGCCCCGACGAGTCGCGCGCGGGCGGGCGGCGACTTTTCAGTTGGAGATTCCTGTATGTATCGCGCACTAAGCTCAATTGGATTCACTCTGGCAGTCGCGGGATCTGTCGCTTGCAGCGACTCCACCGCTGTAAACAGCACCCATGTCAGTATGCAGGACCAGTGTGACCCCGCGACGTTCAACGCGGCACTCGGCGCTGGAACGTGTTCCCGACAGGGAGCCGTGACCTTCGCTCAGTTCAACAGTGAGCTGAACGCGACGCAGCAAGTTGCGTCGTGGCGGTACGTGCCGCAGAACATCACCGTGCGCGTCGGACAATCGATCACCGCGATGAACGATGGTGGCGAAGTCCACACGTTCACCGAAGTCGACCAATTCGGCGGCGGGATTGTGCCGAGCCTGAATCAGGCGTCGGGGAACCCCGTTGCGGCTTCGGAATGCCAGCAGCTGAGCGCTGGTGACATGGTGGCAGCAGGCACGACCTTCACGGCTGATCCCGAAACTACTGTCGGCGTCGAGCACTATCAGTGCTGCATCCATCCGTGGATGCGAGCGACCGTCACTGTGACGAGCTGATCGACGCGTTACCGAAGAGTCATTCCCAGCGGAAGACCCTGGTCGAGAGAGCGGTAAATGCAGCGAAAAGAACGAACAGCGCGGCGACGTCCAGCCAGTGCGCGCTCCAACCGGATCCGTTCCACACTCCCTGCAGCAATGCGACGGCGTGAGTGGTGGGAAACAGGAATGCGATTGCTTGAAGCGCGCGCGGCAGCCGCTCCACCGGATAGAACAAGCCAGAAACCGCCAGCATCGGGTAGAGGACCGCCGCACCGATGGGTTGGGCGAAGCGGGCGGTCGGAACGATGCTGGCAAGCACGAAGCCGAGTGAGAGGATGCTGAACGTGCCGAGCAGTGTCGCGGCGGTAAAACTGAACACGTTCACGCCCATGACGCCCGGAAAGAGTCGCCGCCCTGCGAGCATGACGAGCGCGAGGCTGACCACCGTGAATACGAGCTTCACGACAATCTGCGCACCCATGATCGTCACCGGCGAGAGTGGCGTGGCGCGCAGGCGCTTGAGGATGCCTCCTTCCCTGTAGATAGAGATGATCGCCACCAGCGACTGCACCGCGCTTAGGGCGATCAGCACCGCTGCGAGAATGGCGGGGTTGAATGGGATATCGACCTCCGGCCTCGCGACTGGCCTGCTCGCGCCGAACGCACGGCCCAACACGATGAACAGAATCAGTGGAACCAGCAGCGTCCCCACAAAACCCATCGGCTCGCGCGTAAAAATCTTGGTCTCGAGCCAGGTGAGCTTCCAGAACCCCTGCAGGAATCGACGTTGCATCGTCAGTCCCTGATCCCGTGACCGGTCAGTTTCAGAAAAACATCCTCGAGTGTCGGCATCTCCGTGCGAAAGCCGCGGACGCGAATCCCTTCTCGCGCGATGACGTTGATGACGTCGGTCACGAAGTCGTCCCCTGCCCCGCGAATGATGTAGGTGGCACTATTCGCCGAGCCGCGCTCGACCGCGCCAAGGCCCTGCAATCGCTCCGCGACATTGGCGTCATCACTCGTGAACACGACGCTACGCTCGGGACAGTGCTTTTGTACGAGATCGTCGGGAGTTCCGAGCTCGATGATGCGTCCGTGCTCGATGATCGCAACGCGATCGCACAATCGCTCGGCCTCTTCCATCAGATGCGTAGTGAGGAACACCGTAGTGCCGCGGTCCCTGATTCCCGTCACGAGCGCCCAGATCGCGCGACGCGCCTGGGGATCGAGTCCGGTGGTGAGCTCATCGAGGAATACGAGCTCAGGTTCGTGAATTAGCGCGAGCGCGATAAAGAGCCGCTGCTTCTGACCGCCCGAGAGAGTCATGAACCAAGCGTTGCGCTTTGCTTCGAGCCCAAGCCGCTCGAGGAGCGTGTCGGTATCGGTCACGCGCGGGTAGAGCGAGCGCCAGAGGTCCACCGCTTCCCAGACCTTGATCCGCTTCTGAAGCTGCGCCTCCTGGTGCTGCACGCCAATGCGCTGGCGCAGAGCGTTGGCGTCGCGCTGGGGATCGAGGCCGAGCACCGAGATCGTTCCCTTATCGGCGACGCGGTTGCCCTCGACGCACTCCATGGTGGTCGTCTTGCCGGCGCCGTTCGGACCGATCAGCCCGAAGATCTCGCCCTCGTACACCTCGAGGGAGACGTCGTCCACCGCCACGGTGCGGCCGTAGCGCTTGCCCAGATTGGATACGGTGATGACGGGGAGCACGAGGAATGTTATCAGCCACGCCGATGGCGGCACAGGGTTCGCGGAAGATTCCAGCGCGCGGCGAGCCGCGCCAGATTCGAGAGATGATGTACAAGTACGCCTCGATCGGCTAAAGCCAGGGATTTGTCGTATTACTAAGTTTGTTGCGGCGCTTGCTAGCCGAGATTGCGCCCGCGCGGAGTCCCACGCCAAGGATAATCGTGACCACACATGCCACCGCCGTCTTTGAAATAAAGACCTGGGACGAGAAGCCGTACCAGGAGATCGAAGGAGGATCGAAGCTCACCCGCGCCAGCGTGACCAAGACGTATCGCGGTGACATCACCGGCGACGCGACGGCGGAGTCGTTGATGTTCTATCGCGCCGACGGCTCGGCCGTGTTTGCCGGTTTCGAACGCGTGGTGGCCACCGTTGGGGGACGCGCAGGAACGTTCATCCTCCAGGTAAACGGAACCTACCGCGACCAGAAGGCGGCGTGCGATTGCACAGTGGTCCCGGACAGCGGGACGGGTGACCTCAGACGGTTGAGCGGCGAGGGGACGTACGTCGCCACTCACGCCGATTACCCGAACGTGCCGTTTACGCTCGACTACTCGATCGACTGAGATGCCGAGTTCCCGCGCGCGCGTTGTGCTTCTGCTTATCAGCATCGTCGCGCTGCCCGCTGCGGCGCAGAATCCTCCCACACCCGACACCGCCGAACATCATCTTCCGAATGTAGTTGTGACGGCGGACCGAGTGCCTGGAAGTCTCGGCACTCAATCCGCGATAGTGACACGGGTGTCGCCACAGGATTTGCTTCGCCAACCGGTCCAGCATCTGACCGACGGGTTGCGCAGCGTTCCAGGCTTGATCGTGCTCGATGCAGGTGCGATGGGCGAACAGCCGCGTCTGATAATCCGCGGCTTCTACGGTGGCGGCGAGACCGATTATGCCGCCGTGTTGATGGATGGCGTGCCGCTGACGAACCTCGCCGCCGGTCTGGCGAATTGGGATGTCATTCCGATCACGGCGGTTCGCGCGATCGAGGTTGTTCGCGGGAGCTCGTCCGCTTCGTACGGCGACGCCGCTGTCGGCGGCGTGATCAACATCCTGACGGCTGTGGACGTCG
>DASXYR010000079.1:0-5145 GCA_036502385.1 Gemmatimonadaceae bacterium | reverse complement strand
GGGGAGGAAGCGATACACCACTTCTCCGACGTTCTGGTTCCAGGTGCGGTTCGCGGTCTCGTTCTGGGCACGTCCCTTCGCTCTTTCGATGTTGCCGAAGAGCTCCAGTCCCCCGACCTGGACGAACGGATTGACGACCAGTGAGTGAATGCTGTTGGCGAGGCCGGGCTGGATCGCGCCGGACCACGCCTGCGCTGACTCGCTCGATGAGGCGTTCTCGAGGACGTCGTAGTATCTCGAGCCCGCTCTGTCGCCGCTGAACAGCGTGTTGCTGACCGAGCTGCTGGTTGCGTAGCTCGAGCCTGTGAGGCGGATCCGCAGGTCGTCGCTGAACTTCTTGTCGAAGCCGATTTTGCTGAGGAAACTCGGCGAGCGCCGCTGTGGGTTCGTGATCATGCCGCGGCTTTCGCCACCGGTTACACCCGCCATGGCGAGGAACGAACCGGCGCGGACGTAGGCTTCGCCACCGACTTCGGTGGTGAAAGCATCAATGATATAGTTGCCGACCAGCGGATTCCGGATCGAGTTGCCGTTGTCTGTGCGGCGGAAGTGAGCATCGCCGTAGTTGATCTCGAAGTGACCGGCCTTGATCGTCACGTACTTCATGATGTTGTTGAGCGGCTGCCAGTCGATCGGCGAAGCATCGACAAGGAGGTAGCCGTCCTTGACCCATGTTTCATTGTGGTGGCGCGCCGATGAGTAGGTAGTCATGGCGACGCGAATTCCGCGCGCCAGCTGCCCGTTCAAGTAGAGATTGGCGGTTGCGTTATTGGGGCCGTGGCCGATGCGAATCAGCTTGTTCGCATCCGTTGTCACTCCAGCGGTCGTCACCAGTCTCGGCGCCGCGGTGTTGCTATGATCGAGTCCCTGAAACTGCTGCGTGAAGGCAGCGCCCCACTGGAGCTTGAAACCCGTGTAAGGAACCGACTCATCTTTCGGCGCCTCGAAGACGTTGATCCCGCGCTTGTCTTCCGGACGGTAGTTCTGAACTTCCACTACCGGCGCCATCGAAAGGAAGGCGCTCTTCGTCTTGATTGTCGCGACCTTCTTGGCGGTATCAACGGTCGTCGACTCGGCCTTTGCAACCTTAATGTCGTCGAATCCGGTGATCGACGTCGTTTCCGGCTTCGCGATCGAGGCGGTCATCTTGCTCGCCGTCTGTGCTTCGGAGCGCGGCGCCAGCATCAGCATCGCGGCGGAAACAGCAGCGAGAGTTACGCTAAAGACTTTCATGGTCATCTCCTGACGGTGTTGGAATCGAACTGCGTTAGTGCTGCTGTTACTGTTGCGTTGCTGCGGTGAGCTGCGCGACCATTTCGGGTCCTGCTTTCAGATTGAACTTGACTTTCACTTCATTTCCGACCTTCAGCGTTCCCAGCATGAACGAGGGTGGCTTGATTCCGAAATCGGTCATGAGGAGCGTCTGTTCGCCTTCGGCGGTGACTTTCCCTTCGGCGAGGCGCGAAGCATTGACCTTCATGTCGATGAGCTTCTCGGTGCCGGAGATCTTCAGCGAGCCTTTCGTGTTCGCGGCGAAGGAGGACGACAGGCCATTGAGGATGTCGTAGCCGGAGAGCGTATAGCTGATCAGCGGGTTTTTGTCCGCGTCCAGCGTACTATAGAGGTTCTTATCCATCGTGCCGTTGCCGCACTTCAGCGTGTTCACCACGATGTTGACCTTCACGCTGACGATCGGCTTCGCGATCTTCGTGAGGTCGTTGGTGTAGCCTGGATCCACGTCCACGTAGGCCATGATCTTGTTGGTCGCACAGTGGTAGGCGTGCATCGTCGAGGTCCCTTCCACGGTGACCTCACTGCCTGGCTCGAGACGCAGCCGAACTGCCGATGGTCCCTGGGCTGCAGCCGCCGTTGCGCCGAATCCGATTGCCGCTGTCGCCATTAGAAAGGTCTTTCTCATATACGTATCCTCGATTGTGCGTTCAGTGTTTGGTTACGCACTTAGGATACGATTCCTCGATAGGCGCTACTGTCGGACTTCGCCCCAACCTTTGTGCGCTTCTAACTGAACTTTCCGGGAGGTTTTCACTCTCGTCACGGAGGGGAATCCCCTACACCCCCGGAGGCGGGGCTCAAGGGGGCCGCGGACAGGGAAACTCGCACAAGAAATCAGCGATTGGCTGACTGCTGGAGAGCACGGGATGCCTGAGATTGAACGCGCAGGAGGGTGCAGCCATTCCCCACAGCGTGTTGACGTCAATAAACGGAGGTGCGTATGTACAAAAACATCTTGGTCCCCACTGACTGCTCTGGTTTCGATCGTGAGGCGATCAAGGTTGCCCTTCGTATCGCCGAGCGAGGCGATGCGAAGGTGAACCTCGTTCGCGTTCTGACCACTGGGGCTTTCTTCGGAATGGCCGCTTCACCAGACGGCGCCGCGCTCTCAGGTGAGGCGATGCGCCAGGAGCACGACACTGCCCTGGCCGAGCTTTACGCGCTGGCTGCGGAGTGCAGGAACGCCGGCGATTACAACGTGACCGTCTCGCTGGAAAGCGGACCGGTGCCGGATGCCCTCGAGTCTTATGCAAAGCGCAACGAAGTGGATCTCATCGTCATCAGCTCGCACGGACGTAGCGGCATCTCGCGTCTTTCGCTTGGGAGCGTCACGGACTCGCTGATCCGTCACACCACCATTCCCGTGCTCGTCGTGAAGCCGCCATCGAGCTATCTGAATCCGCAGGTTCGCGAAGCGTTCAGAAAGATCGTCGTTCCGCTCGACGGGTCCGCGCTCGCCGAGCAGGTTCTCTCGCAGGTGATGACATTGGCAGGAATCGACGACGCAGAGATCAGACTTCTTTACGTTCTGAAGCCGGAGCTCGTCGATGGGAACTACTCCGCAGAACGGCTTCTCCCATGGTGGGAGAAGGACGTCGCGGCGGCCCAGGCATATCTGTTCGGAACGGCGGAGGCTCTGCGCCGTAAGGGCTTTGCCGTCACGACTGATGTGGTCATCGGAGAAAGCGTCGCCGAACAAATCACCAACTACGCGGGCCGTGAACAGTGCGATCTGATTTCAATCGCGACGCACGGTCGGGGCGGGTTGTCGCGGATGATGCGCGGAAGTGTGGGAGATGCGGTGATGCGTTCCGCCAGGACGTGCGTTCTGGTCTTTCACCCATCCAAGACCGTCGACAACGCCGCCCTGTTCGGCCGCGTTTCGGCTTCGCTGGTTTCGGCTTGATTTGATCGCGGACCTGCGCCAGCCTTGATCAATGCCCACGACGCCTCACATCGAACGGCACTTCACGGCTGGCGACACCGTCCGCGACATCGTCATCGGGATGTCCGATGGATTGACCGTTCCATTCGCGCTTGCCGCTGGACTTACCGGCGCCATCTCCGAATCGCGCATCATCATTACCGCTGGCTTCGCGGAAATCGCGGCGGGATCTATCGCAATGGGTCTGGGCGGCTATCTCGCGGCGCGCGGCGACGCCGAACATTACGTACATGAGCAGGCGCGCGAAGAGGATGAAATTGCCCGGATCCCCGAAGCCGAGGAGAAGGAAGTCCGCGAAATCTTCCAGACCTACGGAGTCACCGACGAAGAAAGCGCAAGCGTTGTTCAATCGCTCCGGAGTCGCCCGAAGGAATGGATTGAGTTCATGATGCGATTCGAGCTCGGACTGGAGAAACCCGATCCGAGCCGCGCTTGGAGAAGTGCCCTCACGATCGCGCTTGCCTACGTGGCAGGCGGCATAATCCCGCTGAGTGCTTATCTGTTCGTTGGCAATGCTAAAAGCGCGTTACGGCTGTCGGTTGCGGTGACTTTGCTCGCGCTCGCGATCTTCGGCGGGATCAAAGGCAAATTCACGGGTGTGCCTGTGATACGAAGCGCGCTTCAGACTACAGTGATCGGCGGCTTCGCCGCCGCAGCCGCTTTTGCTATCGCCCGATCGATTTCCTGATCACCGACACGCGAGGACGTCTACAACCGCCGCAGTCTCGTCACCTTCCACGTTCCCGTGGTCACACCCGTTCCCGGTTGGGACGGGACCGTTGTGTACGTCCCTTCGATCGTCCGCGCGTCGGTGAAGGTCCCCTGAAACGTCGTGTTCACCTGGCAGCCGCACTCGGGATCGCCGTATGGATCGAGCGTGCCGGTCACGCTCCCGCCCTCCTTCCGCACGAAATGAATGCTAAGAACCTGACGGGCGGCCCGCGCGGAATCGACCGCAGCTGCGGTGGTGCCCACCGCCTGCGGAATCATCACGACATTGCCGGACGCATTCGCCTCTCCCGCGCGAAGCGTGAACGCGATCGTCCCGCTCCGACCTGTCTGACTGCCCTTGTACTCCCCGTGCCATTCGCCGAGCAGCGGATTGAGGTCGAAATCTCTGGAGCTGACCGCGATTTCCGGAGGCTTGGAAGCGCACGCCAGAGTCGAAGCCCCCAAGCCCAGCGCGATGATCCACGACGCACGTCGGATGTATTTCACAGGTTGGCTCCCGTTAGTTCCTCACATCTACTCTCCAGATCCCTGCTTGGCCAGAGCTAACACCGCGTTCCACTCGGCCGCACCGACTTTCTGAACCGAGAGCCTGTTGCCCTTTTGCAGCAGCGGCATTCCCTCGAGTTCGGGCTTCAACCGCATCTCCCCGAGCGAGATCGGCCGCGGCAATCGCTCGATCGCGTGAACATCCACCTGTGACCAGGACGACTCCCCGTTCTTCGTTCGCGGGTCGTAGTGCGGATCCTTTGGATCCGCCGCGGTCGAATCCGGATAGCCTTCACGCACGATCTCAACGATGCCAACGATGCCGGGCTCCGCACCGGAGTGATAGAAGAACGCGAGGTCTCCCTTCTTCATCTCGTCGCGCATGTAGTTGCGCGCCTGGTAGTTCCGGACCCCGTCCCAGCCCGTCGTACGCCCCCGAAGATTCCACAGATCGTCGAACGAGAAGGAATCGGGCTCAGACTTGAGAAGCCAGTACTGCCGATCCCTGGAGTTTTGCGCAACCTTGGTCATTCAGCTCACCCTTTGTTTCAGGCAGTCGGCCGCCAGTGGTGGAACCTAACCAGCACAGCGCCGTAGATTGGAGTACATAATTGACAACCACACCGGCCGGTCCTTTCAACATGCATCGCTACACCCTGATCACTTCGCTTTCTCTGCTCACGATTTTC
>DASXYR010000078.1:0-2267 GCA_036502385.1 Gemmatimonadaceae bacterium | reverse complement strand
CCGACATCGAAGATGAATTTCCCTGAGCGCTGAAAGCGGCCGGGAAGAAAAACTCGGGATAGGGCGCTACTGATCTTCTTCGGCACCGGCAGGTATCTCTCGCCCAGGGCGCTCACGGTCGCAATAGCGGTGGCGGTGTTTCGGGCCTGATATGTTCCGATCAACGGGGTCGTGAGGCGCTCGCCATCAGCCCCATGCACGAGTGTGAATGACGTTCCGCTCGAAGAAACTTCGATGCCGCTCAACCGGTAGCTGTCGTCGATGATGGTCAACGGCTGGGCTCCCGCCTCCTTTGCGCATCTTTCCAATACCTCGGCGATCGACGGGTCCGCCTCGCCGATCACGGCCGGCACGTCGCGCTTGAAGATTCCTCCCTTCTCGCGCGCGATGGCCTCCAGCGTATTCCCGAGGAGATCGACGTGGTCGAGCCCAATCGACGTGACCGTTGCAACTCGGGGGATCAGCACGTTCGTCGAATCGAGGCGGCCGCCCAGGCCGGTCTCGATTACCGCGACATCGACCTTCTGCTCGGCAAACCACTTGAACGCGAGGGCAGTCGTGATCTCGAAGAAGGTCGCGCCTATCTCTTCGGCGACGGGAATCCATTTCTCGAGAAACTCCAGGACCGCCTTTTCAGTTATCGGAACGCCGTCGACCGTAATGCGCTCACGAAAGTCGATGAGGTGCGGAGATGTGTACCTGCCGACGCAGTGCCCGGTGGCGCGCAGGAGCGCCTCCGCCGTGGCGACGACGCTTCCCTTCCCATTCGTACCAGCGACGTGGATTGCGGTGAGTCTCTCCTGCGGCGACCCCATCTTCGCGAGAATCGCGTAGGTGCGCTCGAGGCCGAATTTTGTGCCGCTCGTGGTGCGGGCGAAGAGCGCATCGATCGCCGCGCTGTACTTCGTCAGGAGGTGGTCCACCCTGCCGACGCCGGCTTGCCACTCATGTGCCGGAGCAGCTGACCGACGGTTCGCTTGAGCTCGCTGCGTGGAACCACAGAATCCACAATCCCGTGCTCGAGGAGAAACTCGGCGGTCTGGAAGCCTTCCGGCAGCTCCTGGCCGATGGTCTGCTTGATCACACGCGGCCCCGCAAACCCGATCACCGCGCCGGGCTCCGCGAGAATCGAATCGCCGAGCATCGAGAAGCTCGCGCTCACACCACCGGTCGTTGGATTCGTGAGAATGGAGACGTATGGGATTCGGCGCTCCGAGAGCTGCGACAGGATCGCGGCGGCCTTCGCCATCTGCATGAGCGAGAGCACGCCTTCCTGCATGCGAGCGCCCCCGGAGGCAGAGATGATGATGAGCGGATATTTCCGCTCGATGGCGCGCTGCCCGAGACGGGCAAGCTTCTCACCGACGACGGATCCCATCGATCCACCCATAAAGGCGAAGTCCATCACCGCAAGGCAGACGGGCATTCCACCGAGCTGTCCGGTGAAGGTCAGCACGGCGTCACCGTCTCCCGCGTTGGTGGTCGCCTTCTTGAGCCGCGCCGGATAATCTGGAAAGGCGAGGGGATCGGTGGATCGTATCTCCAGCTCGGTTTCCTCGGCGGTTCCTTCATCGAGAAGGATCGCCGCGTACTCGCTGGCGCGGATGCGACGATGAAAGCCGCAGCTCGGGCACACGTTGAGGTTGCGCACGAACTTCTCGCGGAGATCGGTGTGACCGCAATTGTCACATTTCTCCCACGCATCGGGCGGAATCTCGTGCTTCTCGTGACGCGGAAGCCGGGGCTTCTTCTCCTTCCGAAACCATGCCATGCGCGGAATTTACGCGGAAGCGGCTAAATTCGCACCGGGTAAGCGGATAGAGCTCTCCACGCGTGCCGGCTCAGGGGGCACTCGCGGCGCGTTTGTCGCCGGTTGTGTATTTCGCGGTAGTCTGGATTCTCTGCCGGTCAGTCGGGCGAGGGTATCCGACTCCGGGCGGCTAGCTCGCTTACACGCATCGCCGCCCTGCGCGGACACCCTCACCCGCCTTCCCACTAAGTCTTTTAACTGCGCGTGTACGTTCCGGCGACAATGCGCGCCGATACGTCCCCATGCGCGGCAGCGCGCCGAGCGCAGCTCGGCGTGCCCGCGCAAACTTGCCGCTTCGCGGATCACGCGCACGCGCCAACCACCTCGCGCTTAGAGGAAATATTTGCGGCCGTCGGGCAACGATGTTCGCGTTTTATAGATCTCGACCGAGGGAGGCGAGGGGTGTCCGCGCAGGCAACGTGCTCGCGTAGCAAGAGACCGGCTGGGTGCCCGCTCG
>DASXYR010000077.1:0-3920 GCA_036502385.1 Gemmatimonadaceae bacterium | reverse complement strand
TTGCGAGTCATCGGCGGAACCCGGGATCCGGTGAGCCATGCCGCAACATGGGGAGAAATGCAAAAGGCGACATCACCATCGCGTTGTGTGCATCATCGCTTATTGGCCTCTCTTCTGGCCCACCGACGGCAAATCGAGGATGCTGTTGGACACGTGTTTTTTTATGCTTCTCTCCGCAGTCCTCATTTAATCGCCGATCCTCGATGGCCGTTAGTCCTGAGACCGCAAAAGCCTCAATCCGAAGTCCTCAATAGCGTGACAAACTGACCCACCACTGGTGGGTCGCCTTGTGTTCTACGGGTCCGGGTCTTACGATGCACGGGCATGGATTTCCAAACTGGCGAGGCGGGGCTTCAGGAAGGCACCGCGAATCTTCGCGCGCTTTGTGTCGCGCGCCACTGCTTTCTGAGCGAGCACATCGCCCGATATTTCTCGGGTATGGGAATCGAAACGACGGAAGCCGTCGGCCTCGAAGCGGCGCTGGAGATTGCCGGAAAGGCCGCCCCCGACGTGGTTATCTGCGACTACGATCTGCTGGCCACGATCTCTCTCGAGAAGTGGGAGCGCGATGCCATGCTCTCGAACATTCCGGTGATCGCGGTAAGTCTTACGCGGCGCGCCCAGGAGCTCCAGCTGCTCGACATCAACGGCATTGCCGGCTTCCTCTACCTGCCGACGCTCGAGACCGCATCTGCCCTCAGAATATTGCGCGCGGCAGCGGTTCGGCCGAAGTACACGCTCCCTCTGAATTCACCGCCAAGGTCAGTAGAGCGCAGTTAAATTTAGAGGTATGAGCTCCGACCCAATTACGGGTGCATTCAACGACGGATACATAACCGAGGCGTACGAGGCTTACCGCCGCGACCCAGCGTCGGTAGACGAGTCGTGGCGCCAGTTCTTTCGTTTTGCCGAAAGTCTCAGCGGGACGGCGGCTCCCGAAGCCCCCGCCGCAGCCGGCGAGGCAGTGTCAGCGGGCCGAGTCGATGGCCAGCTGCTCAGGAAAGTCGCTGCCGCCGCAAAGCTCGTCGACGCCATCCGAAATTTTGGTCACCTGGCCGTCCCCCTGGATCCGCTCGGCACACCAGCGGGAGGGACGCCGGAGCTCACACCGGAATTTCATGGCCTGAGCGAGGATGACCTCAAGCGAATTCCGGGCGACGCCCTCGACATGGAGGGTGGAACTGCCGCTGAAGTGGTGGCGAATCTCCGCGATTTCTATTCGTCGCGAATCGGCTTCGAGATCGCCCACCTCGGCAACGTCGAGGAGCGGGAGTGGCTGCGCGAGATCATCGAGAGCGGACGTCTGAACGAGCCATTGAGCGGCGAAGAGAAACGCGCGGTTCTCCAGCGGCTGACCGAGGTTGATGGGCTCGAGCGCTTTCTCGGACGCGCGTATCAGGGCTACAAGCGCTTCTCGATCGAGGGGAGCGACATCCTCGTCCCGATGCTCGACGTCGCGATCGAAGCGGCAGCGAGACATGGCACGCGCGAGGTCGATCTCGCGATGGCGCACCGCGGCCGCATCAACGTTCTCGCCCACACCCTCGGCAAACCCTACGCGACGATCTTCGAGGAGTTCGAGGGGAAACACGCGGCGACCAATGCCGTGAGCGAGACCGGCGACGTCAAATACCACCTCGGCGCGCATGGTACGCGAAAGACGCCGAGCGGCGGTCAGGTGGACGTGGTACTGATTCCGAACCCGAGCCATCTCGAGGTCGTGAATCCCGTTCTCGAAGGGGTCGCGCGCGCGCGCCAGGTTATCGCGGGAGGCGGGGCTCGCGACGAATCGTTGGTGCTCCCCATCTGCGTCCACGGCGACGCCGCGTTTCCGGGCGAGGGCGTGGTGCCGGAGACGTTCAATCTCTCGGGACTCAAGGGTTTCCGCACGGGTGGAACGCTCCACATCATCGTGAACAATCAGGTTGGATTTACAACCGATCCGATCGACGCGCGGTCGACGCATTACGCAAGCGATCTCGCGAAGGGATTCGAGGTGCCGATCATCCACGTGAATGGAGACGACGCGGAGTCGTGTCTGCACGCGGTGGAGCTCGGCATCGAGTACCGCGCGAAATTCGGCAAGGATTTTCTGATCGACGTCGTCGGATACAGGCGCCACGGGCACAACGAGACCGACGAGCCCGCGTTCACGCAGCCGGAGCTGTACAAGAAGATTCGGGCGCACCCCTCACCGCGTGAGGTGTGGGGGAAGCGGCTCGTGGCCGAGGGAGTCGTAAGCGACGAGGAAGTGAAGACACTCGACGCGGAGGCGGCGGCGAATTTCGATCGGATCCAGACGGCGATGAAGGCCGGGGAGATCCATCCGCCCGAGCACCGCGCGCCGAAGGAGGGCGAGGCGGATCTATCGGGCGCGGATCAGGACACGGGCGTCGATGCGGGGCGGCTGCGCGAGCTGAACGAGCGGATGCTCAAGTGGCCGTCGACGCTGAAGGTGAATCCGCGGCTCGCCAAGACGCTCGCGCGCCGTGCTGAGGCGATGGGTGACGCGGGCGGGATCGACTGGGGACACGCGGAAGCGCTCGCGTTTGCGTCGCTGCTCACCGATGGACTGTCGGTCCGCATCACCGGTCAGGATGCGGAGCGCGCGACGTTCTCGCACCGGCAGGCGGTGCTGCACGACTCCGAGTCGGGCGAGGTGTACGTTCCGCTGGAGCACGTTGCCGACGGAAAAGATCACGGCCGCTTCGAGATCTATAACAGTCCCCTGTCGGAGACCGCGGTGCTGGGCTTCGAGTATGGCTACAGCACGGCGGCGGAAGACACGCTGGTGTTATGGGAAGCGCAGTACGGTGATTTCGTGAACGTAGCGCAGCCGATCATCGACCAGTTCATCTCGGCCGATCGCGTGAAGTGGGGCCAGGACTCGGCGATCGTGCTGCTGCTTCCGCACGGCTACGAGGGGCAGGGCCCGGAGCACTCGAGCGCGCGACTCGAAAGGTTCTTGCAGCTTTGCGCCGAGCAGAATCAGCGCGTCGCGTATCCATCGACGCCGGCGCAGTACTTCCACGTTTTGCGGCGGCAGGCAGCGCTGTCGGAGAGAAGGCCGCTCATTCTGATGCAGCCGAAGGGTTTGCTACGGCTGCCCGAGGCGGCGTCGAAGCTCACCGATCTCGCGAGTGGGAAGTTCCAGCCAGTCATCGACGATCCGGTGGCGTCGCAGAAGCGAGACGCAGTCACGCGACTGGTGTTCTGCACGGGCCGCATCTACTACGACCTGGCGGCCAAGCGCGCGCCGCACGTGGCGATCGTGAGGATCGAAGAGCTGTATCCGTGGGCCGGCAATCAGATCGCGGAGATCGTCGACAAGTATCCCGAGATCGAGGAAGTGGTGTGGGCGCAGGAGGAGCCGAAGAATCAGGGCGCATGGTCGTACGCCGCTCCGCGTCTTCGGATGTCGACGGGGAACGCGCTGCCGACGCGGTACATCGGGCGTCCCGATCGGGCGAGTCCGGCTGAGGGTTACGCCGAATCGCACAAGAAGGAGCAGGAGCGCATCATCGGTGAGGTGAACGCGCCGGCGCAGCAGGCATCCTCTGCGAAACGTCGCGGCATGGCGCTGAAATCCTGAGCGTTGAGCTTTCGGCAGCAGTGAACAGAGTGCACCCCCGGAGCCTTGTTGCGCGCGCCTCAATCGCAGCAGTTGCCGTGCTTGGCGCGACCGCCTTCGCGCCGTACGTCGCGACTGCTCAGGGCATAGTGCCTTCCGCAGCCAGCATTCGGGTGCAGAGCGCGCCGGAGAGGATGCGCGTGCTCTGGATCGCTGCGCATCCAGATGATGAAGATACCAACCTCATTGCGTGGCTCGCGCGTGGGCGTCATGTCGAGACCGCCTATTTATCGCTGACGCGTGGCGATGGCGGACAGAACCTGATCGGCAACGAGCTGGGTGAGGCGCT
>DASXYR010000076.1:0-10737 GCA_036502385.1 Gemmatimonadaceae bacterium | reverse complement strand
TATCGGATCGACATTGGCAACCTCCCAGGTTGCAGAGCCATGCGCTACTTAACTCTGTGGTCAGTCACCGATTGCCGCCAGTGGCAATTCCCCGACTTGGCTATTCGACGCTTGCACAGATAGAGAAGACCTCTGCGACCTCCGTGCCGGATCGTTTCGCGGTGCGCGAAACCATCAACGGAGGGTGAGGGATTCGAACCCCCAAGCCCTTGCGGGCGCCAGTTTTCAAGACTGGTGCAATAGCCGTTCTGCCAACCCTCCAGAACTCAAGATACGAGTGGCATTCGGCACGGGCAACGCGCTATCTCGTCAATGCCGCAAACACATCCTCGAGCTGCGCCCCGCGCGCGATTCTCTGGACCTGGGCGCGCAACTCTGTCGCCTCTTGCTTCGCCCCCATTTGGTCCAGTGCCGTGCTCAACTCCAATCCGGTCCTGACGTATAGGAAGGGAATGCTGGCCGAAGGCCTGTCGACCCAGAGATCGCGCTTTGCCAACGAGATCGGAGCCTTGAAAACCGTTTCCCATAACGCGCGCGTGCCTGGCGCGTCGAACCAGCCATCGCCGGGCATCGCCACGATTCCGTGTCCTCCCGTGGGCGCGCCCGGCATCAGCTTGCGGACGAGTCCAACCGTGACGGTGTATGGCGCAAACCCCATCTCGTCGCGATAGCCGCCAGTCGTCCGGCTGAAGTAGAACGGACGCTCGGGATATCCATCGCGGATCAGGTACAACACAAACAGGTCTGCACGCATCAGGCCCAACAAGTCGGGCCCGAGATGTCGGGGGGGAATCGTTGCGACGATGCTGGTGCCCTCCTTCACGAACGTCTGGGGGGCGTTGAGCTCGATCGCGGGCGGCACGGCATCGGCTTCCGCCATCGTCATCCTCAAGGGCGGTCCGCTCGGTTTCTTCCAGACCTTTCCCCGATAGATCGCCGGTCCGCGCAGAGAATCGTATTCGTAGACGGGGCGTCGCAACAATTGCCTCGTGTACCAGTCGGTATTGAGCAGTGAGAGGCACGCAATAGTCACGTCGCGGCGGATCCCCTGGACTTCCTGCGCGTACCAGAGCGGAAAGGTATCGTTGTCGCCCGACGTTACCAGAATGCCGTACGGCTCAACGGAGTTGAGTATATCGGCCGCGAAATCGGCGGTGTCGGTTTGTCCGGCGCGCGACGCGGACTGCCAATTGGCGAACAGAGGAACAAAGGCGATCGCGAGAACGGGCGCAGCGAGGAACCAGTTTCTTCGTTGTGGCAGGTCGGTCGACTCACGCGCGACCCTCGCGTTCTCGGCGCGGACAGTCGCGGGGAGACTCTGCCCAAAATGGACGAATCGGGCTGCGGCCAGCGTCTCCCAGACGTAGACGAACCCGAGCGCTGCCCAGACGCTCCACGCGGAAAAGCTCCACAGGTAGAAGTAATCACGATCGCGAACTTCGCGCATGACGCTGTCACCGAGGTCGGGCGACTGCGATGCGCCATAGTTGAAGTTCATGTAGTAGATGAGCCCGAGCGTGACCGTCAGCATCAGCGGACCGAAGTACGAGAACGACTTTCGATCGCGCTTCCAATGGACGTAGCCGCCAAGACCTCCGAGCAGCAGAAAAAGCGTGGCGAGCGCGTTCTGAAATCCCGGATGATTATTGAACGGGTCGCGGAGCCACTGCCAGCGGAAATAGAGCCACCACATTCCGACTTGCGCCGTTATGGGAGCCTGCCGGTCACTCAGGGCCGGTTTTCCGTACTGGCCGCGATTGAAGTTGTACATGAAGCGATCGTAGGTCGCCTTGCTGAAGGTGCAGCCGACGCCGATTTTCGTCGCGCATCCCGTGGGCTCGCCCTCATTGATTCCGGGAAAGTGCGCCGCGCGGAGCGGTTGTGTGAGAAATGGCGTCATGCCCAGCAGGAGCACGCCGGCGATTGCCAACAGTAGCTGCCACCGCAAAAGCGTCCGCGGTCGGAGAATGACCACGGCCACTGCGACGGCGGGCAGCGCGAGAAATCCGGCCATGTGGTTTGCGTAGCCGAGTCCACTGAGATAGGCGATGAGGACAAGCAGCCTGTCGGATTTCGGGCCGTCGGGCTCGTCGCACCAGCCAACAATGAGCCAGGAGACGAGCGCCACGCCAAACAGTGAAATAGTGTAGACTTTTTCATTGACGACCGATTGCGCCCACACGGTAAACGCCGTCGCTCCGATGAGAGCCGCCAGCGAACCGCCCACGATTCTCTGCCAGCGCTCGGCGAGCCACCCCACGAGAACGCGTTCGGTGACGAGGAACCACATCCCGGCCGCAGCCGCGCTGCAAAGTGCGGCGAGGATGTTGATGCGCATCGCGACGTTCGGCGCGATCGGCAGGATCGCGAAGAATCTGCCGAGAATGATGAAGAACGGATTGCCGGGCGGGTGGGGAAGGCCGAAGTCGAACGCGGCCGCGATGTACTCGCTGGTGTCCCACATTGCGGTGGAAGGCGCCAGAGTGACCAGGTATAGAAGAAAGATCAGAACCGATACGATTGCTGCCGCCCGATACGAGGGACGGTAGTCGACGTCGGCAGGGCCCCTGTCGCGTGCAGTAGAATCCATTCTTAGTGCCGGAACTGCCGCATGCCGGTAAAGATCATTGCCATGTCGAACTCATCCGCGGCTTGAATGACTTCCTCGTCGCGGACGGAGCCGCCAGGCTGCACGACCGCTCGCACTCCAGCCTCGGCGGCCTGCTCGACTCCGTCGCGGAACGGGAAGAATGCATCTGAGCCCATCACCGCCCCTTCCGTATTGTGGCCAGCCAAACGCGCCTTGTGCACGGAGAGAAATGCCGCGTCGACGCGCGACATCTGCCCCGCGCCGATTCCGATCGTCGCGCCCTCGCGTGCAAGGACGATCGCGTTCGATTTGACGCTTCCGACGGCACGCCACGCAAATTGAAGATCGCGCATCTCCGCATCGGTAGGCTGACGCCTGGTGACAACGCGCCAATGATCGGTTCCGGCATCGCGCACAATGCGCTCCTGCGCGAGCAGCCCGCCGCGAACACGCTTGTAGTCGAGCGCGTGCTCGAGCCAGTGCGCTTCACCCGCAAGGACGCGCAGATTCTTCTTTCTGCCCAGGATCTCGAGCGCTTCCGGCGTGAAGCTCGGCGCAACGATGCATTCCACGAAAAGGCTCGACACGGCTTCCGCCGTCTGGTCGTCGACGGCAACCGTGAACGAAATCACTGAGCCGAATGCGGAAACCGGATCGCACTCAAGCGCTTTCTTGTACGCCTCGAGAGCGCTCACTCCAGTGGCGAGGCCGCAGGGGGTCGTGTGCTTGACTATCGCGCAACAGATTTCGCCCGCGAACGGGTCGGTGGCGAAGAGCGCGCCCTCGAGGTCGAGCAGATTGTTGAACGACAGCTCTTTGCCGCCCTTTTTTTCGAGCGCACCGATTCCATCCTTCTTTCGCTCGACGTAGAATGCCGCTCGTTGTCCGGGATTCTCGCCGTAGCGGAGGGTCGTCTCGCGCTGCAGCGGAATGGCGATGCGATCCGGAAACGTCTCGGACCTCTCGCAGGCGAACCAGTGGGCTATCGCGGCATCATACGCCGCGGTGTGCTCGAAGACCTTTTCGGCGAGCAAGCGCCGGAGATCTACGTCGTCGTCTTTTGCTTCGAGCGCCGCGAGAACGCGCGAGTAATCGTCGGGATCCACGATCACGGTCACCGACGCGAAGTTCTTGGCTGCTGACCGTAGCATCGATGGGCCGCCGATATCGATCTGTTCGATGACCTCCTCCGCCTTCGCGCCCGCGCGCGCGGCGGTCGCCTCGAACGGATACAGGTTTACGGCGACGAGATCGATCGGCGAGATGTGGTGTTCCGCAAGCGCCGTCACGTGCTCGGGCAGATCCCGTCTTGCCAGGAGAGCCCCGTGAACGGCCGGGTGCAGCGTCTTGACTCTGCCGTCGAGCATCTCCGGAAAGTGCGTGACTTCGCTGACGTCTCTGACGCTGACGCCAGCTGCCCTGAGCGCCTTGGCGGTGCCGCCCGTCGATATTAGGTCCCAGCCGAGCTTCGTCAGTCCCTGCGCGAAATCGAGGAGACCGGTTTTGTCGGAAACGGAAAGTAGTGCGGTGGGCATATGGGTCAATGAGCTTTCGATTCGAGTTGTTGAAGAATTGCAACCATTTCTACGGCGCGCGGATATACGACGTGCTCGACGTTGAGCACGCGCGCCGCGAGCTTGTCCGCCGTGTCGGACGGTTGAACCGGGATGCGCCATTGCGCGACGATCGGACCCCGATCGTAGTCGTCGTCGACCAGGTGCACGGTGACTCCGCTCTCTTTTGCGCCTGAGGCGATCACGGCCTCGTGGACGCGAGCACCGTACATGCCTTCACCACCGAACGCGGGAAGCAGCGCCGGATGGATATTGATCATCCTTCCTGAGTATTCGCGGATGACCTTCGACGGAATCCGCTTCAGATACCCGGCCAGCACCACGAGATCAATGCGGTGCTTCTTGAGCAGATCGAGAAGGTCGGTCCCGTCATCCGCGGCGTTGAAGTGTGCGATATCGATGGAGGCGGTGGCGGCGCGGATGAGTGCAGGCGAGTCCGCTCGATTGGACGCGACGAGCACCACTTTCGCGACCCGCTCACGCGCGAGATTGTCGAAGTGGTCTACGATCGCCTGAAGATTGGAGCCGCGCCCGGATGCGAGCACGGCAAGTCGTGACGGCATCCCCGATTTTAAGGTGCGACGTGGCTCGGAGTAAGTCCGAAAAGCATATCAATCGCGGCCGAGAGCGACGGCGCGGTCTCGAACCCGTCGTCCTGCGCTTTCTGACGATCTTCGTCGGTGGTCATCGCCGAAGAAATCATGATGCCGCGCCCGCCGAGCTTCTTCGCCGCAACGACATCTCGCCACCGGTCGCCGACATACGCGACGTTGGCGGGGTTGAGATCGAAATCGTGGATAGCGTTTTCGAACATCTTGGTGGCGGGCTTTCGACAGCTCGATGGACCGGTGCGCGCCGGATGGTCGGGACAGAAGTAGCTCGCGTCGATGTGCGCGCCGTGCTTCGCCAACAGCTGGTGAAAGTGGTCCCGCACTGCCTTATAGTCGTCGACCGTTATCAGGCCTCTGCCGATTCCCGACTGATTCGTTACGACGATCACCGGCACGTTCGCATCGTTGATTCTCTTGATCGCCTCGCCCGCGCCGGGGATGAGGCGGACCTGGTCGGGCGATTTGATGTAGTGCGCGTCCTCGATGACAGTGCCATCGCGGTCGAGAAAGACCGCGTCGGGAGGCGACTTCATGACAGCGCATGCCCGATCGCGGCAGCGAGCATCTCGTCCTCGCGGGGCAGGACGCTGCGCAGGTCGAGTAGGAACTGTCCATCCGAGATGCGTCCGATCACCGGGGGAGCACCGGTGCGCAACTTCTCCTCGACGTGTTGAGGAGCCCCCGGGAGCCGGATCGCGATCGACGGAATCGCGGCGGTAGGGAAAGCGCCGCCACCGACGCTGGCGCTCGACACGACCACCTCGACGGCGACGCCGCTTGCCGCCAGTCTTCCCGTAATTCCGTGCGCTCTGGATCGCAGCTCGCTCACCGGCACCGTGAGCATTGCCAGCACCGGAATCTCGCGGAGCGCGCGTTCCGGCTCCAGATATAGACGAAGCGTGGCCTCCAGCGCGGAAAGCGTGAGCTTGTCGACACGCATGGCCCTCGCGAACGGATTCTTCCGAAGCTTCGCGATCAGACTCCCGGCGCCGAGAATGATTCCCGCCTGCGGCCCGCCAAGGAGCTTGTCGCCGCTCATCAGCACCAGTGACGCGCCCGACGCGAGGGCGGTCGCCGCGGTCGGCTCGTCCGCCAGTCCATAGGCATCGAGCGCGAGCATGAGCCCGCTTCCGAGATCGTGCACCACCGGCAGGCCGTGCTCTCGGGCGATGAACGCGAGCCGCTCGACGCTGACGTCGGACGTAAAGCCTTCGATCGCGAAATTGCTCCGATGGACCTTTACGATGGCCGCCGTCTTCGGCGTGATGGCGCGTCGATAGTCGTCGTCGTGCGTGCGATTCGTCGTGCCTACCTCTACCAGCTTCGCGCCGCTGCGGCTCATGATGTCCGGAATGCGGAAGCTGCCACCGATCTCGACGAGCTCCCCGCGCGACACAAGAACTTCCTTCCGCTGGGCAAGCGCGTTGAGCGTCAGCACCATCGCGGCTGCGCAATTGTTGACGACGAGCGCGTCTTCCGCGCCGGTCAACTTCTGGAGGAGACTCACGCAGTGCGAATACCGCGACCCGCGAGCTCCGGACTCCAGATCGTACTCGAGATTGCTGAACCCGGACGCGATGTCCGCAATCGCCTCGACGGCGGAATCCGCGAGCGGGGCGCGACCAAGGTTCGTATGCAGCACCACACCCGTCGCATTGATCACCCGTCGAAGCGAGGGCCGACTCATTCCTCCGACCTTTGCCGCGATGACTGCGAGCCATTGCTCTTCTGTCCTCCCGCTGCCGCCATCGCTTCGCTCAGCATCCACGGCGCTTCGCACCGCCTCGACGACCAGACGACGCGGGTACTGCCCGAGCAGGGATTGCACGCCAGCGCTCTCCAACAGCGCGCTGATGCTAGGCAAATCGCGCCGCTTGTCGGTCATTGAATCGGCGGCGGCGTCGCCGGCGTCGTCGTCACCGGTGTCGGCGCCGTTGTCGGTTTTGCAGCAGGCAGGGGCGGTGGTGGGGCAGGAGATGTATAGCTGCGCTCGCTATCGCCGGTCTGGCCGGTGAGACCGCGGATCCCAATTGCTCGCACCCTGTAGAGCGTCTTCGGAGCCAACGGATGCTGAAGCTTGATGATCACGCTCGAGATCGGGCTGGGGCGCGACATCACTCGCTTCACAACAGGGGTAGTATCGGCGGCAGCGCGCGTTGGTGCGCGTCCGGCGGGTTGTCGCCCCGCGGGAGGCCGCACCTCCGTTGGCGTTACTCTGAGTGTCGTATCCTTTGGCGCCGGACCGGCGCTGGCGATTGGAACGCGTACTGAATCCGGACCGGTCAGACTGAAGTTGGTGGGAGAGAGAGTTTGCGTCGGATCAATCGCCTTGTCGAAGGTGACTCGGAGACTCAAAGAGTCAACCACCTCGACGTCGCGGATTCTCGGAGGGACGGTGTCGTGAGCGAAGACCAGGAACTCCTTTTGAATGGAGTCGGTGAGGTTCAACGTCACACTGTCCCAAGGTTCGCTGGGATCGATTGACAGGTTCTTGTTCCGATCGACGTATGCTCTCACCGTGTAACGCGCGGGAGGGAGATGATCGAGCGTGAAGAACCCGCTCGAATCGACCAACGCCACGAAGGGATGAAGACTGTCGGGCTGGACGAAAGACTCGACGAGGGCGTTTGCCGCCGGCGTGCCGGCAACCCAATCGAACACCTGGCCGGAGATGCGCGTGCGGGGAATCGTCGGGCCCGTCGAGAAGAAAGTGGTCGCGCCCGTGTTCCGCACATTTCCACGGATGTCGGCGAGTCCGTGGAGCAGGATTACGCTGTACGGAGTGTTGTTGCGCCAGCCATGTGCGGGCTTCACCGAGATTGCGTCGCGGTGCCAGGACACGCTGGGCACTCCATCCCGCGGCGAGATGAGGAACAGGTCCGCCAGTGTCGTGGCTGACGGCGGCTTCTCCGACACTACCTCATCGAAATGGAAGATCACCTCTTTCGGCTTCACGCCAACGGTCCCCGAGTCTGGAACGATGGACACGATTTGCGGCGCCGCGACATCAGGTGGGCCGCCGGGCGGCATCCCGGGCGACGCGCACGCCAGAGGAAACAACGCCGCGGCGATCAGCCGCCGCAAAGCGTCTTCACCTTGGCCGCGAGCTGTCCCCGCCGCTTGATCCATTCCTCTTCCTTCCTGCGCTCCGACTCGACCACATTCGCGGGCGCTCGGCTGATGAAGCCTTCGTTGCGAAGGCGCTTTGACAGGGTGTCCAGCTGCATCTCCAGTTGCTCGAGCTCGCCGCGGAGCTTCCCGCATTCCTTTCCGACGTCGACAATGCCGCCGAGCGCCACGATGATCTCGCTTCCATCGCTGACCAGCGAGTGAGCCGCCGCTGCATCCGATTTGGGTGCACCAACGTGCACCGATGAGCGCGAAAGCTGACCGATGAGACGCGCGTGGTCACTGAACAGCGGCGCGTTAGCGCGCGACTGGACGACGACATCGATCGACTTGCCGGGCGCGATCGCATAATCTGAGCGAATCTGGCGCACGGCGCTCACGGCCTCGCGCACGATGTCGAACCGCGCGATCGCATCTTTCTCCGTCGTGGAGGCCGGCTCCCCGATTGGCCATGGCGCGGTCGCCAGAAACTCGCAGCGATCGGCAGCGACAGGGAAGGGCAGCCGCTGCCAGAGCGTCTCGGTTATGAAAGGCATGATGGGATGCAATAACCGGAGTGCGTAGTCGAAGACGTGAGTCAGGATCGCGCGCGCGACCTCGCCGTCCGATCCACTTGCACCGATGCGTCCCTTCGTCGTCTCGAGGTACCAATCTGCCAGGTCATTCCACACGAACCGTCTTGCAGCCTCGGCGAACTCGCTCAGGCGCAAACCCGAGTAGCGCTCCTCCCGCCGCCACTTTCCCTTCGCCGGCCGCGGAGGACCGAGCGCGGCGTCCGCCTCGATGATCGTCGCGTTCAGGCGGCCGAGTATCCACTGGTCGGCGAGCGTGAGCTCGTCGTCGCCGAGCTCGTCGACGCTCCGCACTGGCGACGTGCCGACGTTCGTCAGAAGGAAACGCCCGATGTTCCAGAGCTTGGTGGCGAAATTGCGCCCCGGCGCGAACGATCGCTCGAGATCGCGATGATCGAGCATGAGATCAGCGCCCATTCCCATCCCGGCGATCACGGTATACCGCAGTGCGTCGGCGCCATAGCTGTTGACGACATCGAGCGGGTCGATGCCGTTGCCCAGCGACTTGGACATCTTCACATGATTCATGTCGCGAACCGTCCCGTGCAGATAGACGGTGTGAAATGGCGCAGCGCCCATGAACGCGTATCCCGCCATGATCATCCGCGAAACCCAGAAGAAAAGTATTTCGGGCGCCGTGATGAGATCGTCGGTCGGGTAGAACGCGACGAGCGGTGCCGCGCTCTTGTCGGGCCAGCCGAGCGTCGATATTGGAAAGAGCCACGATGAGAACCAGGTGTCGAGAACGTCTTCGTCCCGGCGAACCGATCCACCGCAGCTCTCGCACGCTGCAACGTCGGTGCGGCTCACGATCTGCTTGTCGCACTTATCGCAGTACCAGACGGGAATGCGGTGGCCCCACCACAGCTGGCGCGAGATGTTCCAGTCGCGGATGTTCTCGAGCCAGTGCACGTACACTGCTTCCCAGCGCTCGGGAAGGATGCGCGTCGTCCCGTCGCGCACTGCCTCCAGCGCGGGCTTGGCGAGCGGCTGCATCTTTACGAACCACTGGTCTGATAGACGCGGCTCGACGACTGTGTCGCAGCGATAACAGTGACGGACGGCGTGCTGGTGCGGCTTGACGCTATGCAGCTGCTTCGTCTTCTCGAGAGAGCGAACGATTCGCTCGCGCGCCTCGAACCGATCGATGCCGAGCAGGTCCGGTGGAACACGCTCGTCTGCATCGGCGCCGTTGGTCATCGTACCGTTCGGCGCCATGATGACCGGCATCGGCAGCTTGTGCCGCCTGCCGACCTCGAAATCGTTGGGGTCGTGCGCTGGCGTGATCTTGACGATGCCGGTTCCAAAAGCCGGATCGACGTACTCGTCGGCGATGATTGGAATCCTGATGTTGGTGATTGGAATCAGGACCTCGCGTCCGACGAGCTGATTGTATCGCTCATCGTCGGGGTGAACCGCGAGCGCGACGTCGCCGAGCATCGTCTCCGGACGCGTGGTGGCGACGGCTAAGTGAGAGACTCCGTCGGCGCGATCAGCGACCTCGTACAGGATCGTGTAGAGGTTGCCGGTCTCCTCGTTGTGCTCGGCCTCCTCATCGCTGAGCGAGGTGAGACACCTTGGACACCAATGGATGACGCGGTGCCCGCGATAGATCAGCCCGCGCTCATGAAGCTGAACGAACGCCTCCCGCACCGCCCCCGAAAGCTCGGGCGAGAATGTGTAAGCGGTGCGGTTCCAGTCCGCCGACGCTCCGATCGCACGCAGCTGACGAAGGATCTCTCCGCCGGTCTCCTCGACGAACGCGACGGTGCGCTCGATGAACGCATCTCTGCCGAGGTCTGACTTCGTCTTGCCCTCGGCGGCGAGCTGCTTCTCCACGATGTTCTGCGTGGCGATGCCGGCGTGGTCGGTGCCCGGCACCCAAAGCGTCTCGTCACCAGCCATCCGACGCCAGCGCACAATCACGTCCTGCACGGTGTTGTTGAGTCCGTGCCCCATATGCAGGACCGCCGTCACATTTGGCGGCGGCATGATGACGACGAACGGCTCACGATCGCCGCCGTTTCGATTGCTGCGCTTTTCATCGGCCGCGAACACGCCCGCGTCGACCCAGCGCTCATAGACGGCGCGCTCGGTCTGGCCGGGGTCGTACTGCGCCGGCAGGTCGTGAGGTTCCTCGGTTTTGGTCATGTACCGCGCAAGTTAACGGGCGCGAAATTCATCTGTAAGACATCTCGCATCGACGGTCAGCTAAACAGCCGAAACACATCAAAGCACGCGATCCGAGATCTCAGAGGCAT
>DASXYR010000075.1:0-1721 GCA_036502385.1 Gemmatimonadaceae bacterium | reverse complement strand
CTACAGGAACCGCACTTCTCGTCGCAGGCGGATGTGAAGCGGATCCGCCGCGCCGACCTCACGATCCTGCGATCCGTGGTGGTCGACGGGAACGAGAAAAATCTCGGAATTCTGAAAGACTTCCGAAAGCACCCCGAGATCGCCGCATTTCTCCCGGAGAACGCCCGCATCTCACTGGCGTGGGTGAGCCTGGCCCCCGGCGAGACGCTCCAGCCTCACGTGCATGACACCGAATCGATGATCGTGATGGCGCATGGCGAAGGCCGGATCGTCGGTGACTTGGATGATCGCATGGAGGAGGGCGACATCGTCCTCATCCCACGAGGCCGACGCCACGGATTCGTGGGTGCCGGTGCTCACCCCTTCTGGGCGCTCTCGATTCAGTTCGAGGGCCGAGGGCTGTACGAAGACCCGAAACACGGTCGGGTTCATTTCACCGGCGCAGAGGGAGGGCTGCAGAAGCTCCTCGCTCTCAATGAGAGCTTCGCCGAGGGGTACCGCGGCAACGCGATGTTCCAGCTGGTCTCCAGCGGCGAGCTGCAGCGGCGCGAGATGCGCGCTCGCTTCTTCGATTGCGTGCAGGTGTGGTCTTCGTACTTTCAGCGCGCCATCTTCGCGCGCAGCGCAGCGACGGACGATCGTCGGTTCGGAGTGGTCTTCCGCAAGCACCTCATCGAGGAATTTGGACACGATCTCGACCTCGCGCGGGAGCGCGGCGGTACACGGCCGGTGTGGGATCCGGTGCTCGATGCCTGCGGAAACTGGTTCTGCTGGAAAATGCTGACCTGCGACAACGTCGAAAAAATAGTCCTGATCCATCTCGTGCTCGAAGTGGGTGGAAGCGTGATCAGCGCTCACGCCGGCCCCGCCATCAATCCTCTGGGTGAGACGAGCTATTTCGCAGTGCACGACGAAGCCGATGCGTTGCACCAGGAGCTCGGCCTCGAATTGCTTCAGAACGTTCCCGAGGCGAGCTTCCCCCGACTCTTCCAGGTGCAGGCGGAGGGTTGGGACATGCTGAATCTCCTGTCCAAGCGTATCGCCGAACTGTCCCATGAAGATTGAGTTTCATCCGCTGACGCGCCGGTCGCTCCTCGGGCTGGGATTCCCCGATCCGTACGTCCGCTACCGACCGGGCGTGACCGAGCGCATGTTCACGAATACGTTCGCCGTCGGCGCGACCACGTATCCCTCACCGCGTCCGTTCGCTCTGCAGGATCGGTACGCCGGATTTCTGCGCGCCCAGGCGGGCTCGACAGCGTCGGTAGCTGGCGAGAACGTGCTCTTCACGCAAGGCTCGGTGGCTGCCATCGACCTGCTCATCCGCGCCTTCTGCGAGCCCCACACCGACGTGCTCGCCGTTTCTAGCCCGACGTTTCCGGTCTATCGCCAGCTCGCGATCGCCGGAGACATCGCCTTCATCGATGTCCCGCTCGCAGGCGCGTTCGATCGCCTCGACATCGAACGTTTGGCGGAGGCCAAGGCCAAGCTCATCTTCGTTTGCAATCCGACCTCTCCGGTTGGCTCGCTGATTCCGTTGGCCGACATTCAGCGGCTCACGGAGGCCTGTTCCGGCCTCGTCGTCGTCGACGAAGCGTACATCGAGTTCGCCGACGCGGTCTCCGCGATCTCGCTCGTCGCGCCCGAACGCAACCTCGTCGTTTTGCGTACGTTGTCGAAGGCGTGGGGACTGGCCGGTCTGCGCGTCGGCGCAGCGGTCG
>DASXYR010000074.1:0-6961 GCA_036502385.1 Gemmatimonadaceae bacterium | reverse complement strand
CCGATTGTGCGGCTTCGTGAGGAAGTCGTCGCCGCCTGCCTCGATTCCCCGCACGCGGTCGCTCGTGTCGTTGAGAGCGGTGACAAATATCACGGGAATCCGGGACGTTCGCGGGTCGCGCTTGATGCGGCGGCACACCTCGAATCCTGTCGAGCGGTCGTCCACGCCCAGATCGCCGGCGGGCATGGATACGTCGAGAATGCAGAGATCCGGATGATGCTCGAATGCCGCGGCGACGGCTGACGGTCCGTCGATGGCCGTTATCGTCTCGTAACCGAGACTGTTCAACTGGTCGAGCAGCAGCTCGACGTTGGCGGGAATGTCGTCAGCGACGAGAATTACCTCGGCTTTCGCATTCGCGCCGTCGGCCATCTAGGGCGAGACCCTCAAGCCGAAGCTCAGGATGTATCCCGTTTCCTTGGTGGTACCCGGTGTCGAGCGGGCCGCACGCTGAACCGCAAAATCGAACGCGGCGCGATCGCGGGTAAGCGGAATGCCCAATCCCCCTGTAAAGGATTTTTCGGAGACCTTCTCACCGTTCGACGCGAAAGGCAACGTGCGGAAGCGCGCTCCCGCTCTCAGGATGATGATCCTTTGCAGGATCCTCGGTCCGCTCAGTTCCCCTCCGACGCTGGTATCCCAACCGTCGAACGCCTGAATGTGGGTCGACGAGAGATCGCTGAGCGAGCTCCACGCGTCGTGGGCCACGCGGGCAGCGAACGTCGCGCCCGTTATTCCATCGTATGTCACGGACGCGGAATAGTGATCCGGGATTTTTCCCTTTCCGAGCACTGTGTCACCCGCCTCAGCGGTCAAATCGCCTCCCTTCCTTGCGGCAAGCGCGAAGGCGATGACGCGCGAAGGATGGATCTCTATTCCGGCCGATGCTGCAAAACCGGCAAAGCTGATCCGATCCGACTGCGACGGCGAGATGAATCGCGTGCTGTCGGGGAAGATCTCGGACAGAGTCACGCGATTGCTGCCGCTGAACACGTGCCCACCGAAACCGATCCTGAAGACATTGCTTCCCGCCCAGGCTGCAGACAGACGAATGTCGTTGATTGCGCCCAGCACCTTCGTGCGCTCGATAACCGATATGCTGTCCGCCAGGCTGGTGGGGTCGCCCACCGACTGTTTTCGCGTGAGGCTCGTCTCGTATGACCGATCGAGGAACGTCGAGGAGCTGAGTCCCATCGTCCATCGCTGGCCAACGGGAAGCACGCCGGACACGAGAGGAAAACGCGCCGTCGTCGTCTTGGCTGTGTTCGTGCCGTCGCTGACGCGCCTGAATTCGGGTGAATACTGGAAGTAGAGCGCGGCCGACCCCACACCGGCTATCGCTGCCGGCGCGACCAGGCTCAACGCATCGAAGTCGGCGAGGGCACCACCCGCCCCCTCGGAGCGCGCACTGATCTGCCCCGTTGGATAGCCGAGGCCGGAAGTGCTGAGCGCGCCCTGGGCATGAGCGGCGGACGTGACGACGGTCAGAGCGAGCATGACCCGGATTGATGTGCGCATTACGGCAGCCCCAGCGGGACGCGTGGAGTGAAGCTGATTCGGAGTCGGGGTCGCAGCGCTAACGCCGCTTCGCTCGAGGAGAATCTGATCTCGAGGGGCAAATTCCCCTCTGTGACCGACCTCAGAATGATGGCGCGCGGCGTCGAATCGGGCGCTTGCGTACGCCAGATCGTAAATGCATTCGCAAGCTCGATTTGCGTCTGTCCTGAGCTGCCCGGCGTGATGTAAACCGTATCACGCGCGATGTCGGTCTCGATCTGCGAAGCCTTCGACGGATCCTGGACCGCCGTTCCCGCCAGAACGAGACCCGGAAGGATTTTCACGGTATCCGTAGGATCAATTGAAGGGTTCGAGATCTGATTGAGGAGCAGCGTGGCACGCACGACGATGGACGAGTCGACAATGTTCAGGGGGATATTGAATCGGACGTAGACACGTGTGGGAGGAAGCCCGCCCACAGCCAGGTCCGCAGGCGACGCCGCGGGCGGTCCTTTGGCGATGATCGTGTAGTCCGAAAGATGCCCGGCCGCAATCGACTCATCAGCGGGCGTCGAGGACAATGGCACTACGAACAATGGCTTTGTCGCCGTATCGGGAGTGGCGCGGAAAAAAAGGTCCGGTGGCAGGCCGCCTTCGGTCGAGGCGAGGCGCAATTGCGAGGAAACAGATCCTGTCGCGCGCAGGCCAATTCTCAGCCGCTGCTTATTCTGGATCTTGGCAAGCAGCGCATCATTGGAGATGAAATACTTCAGGCTGTCCGTGAGCTGTGCACGGGTGAAAGTCTGCGAAGAGATAAACCGGTCTGGACGGAAGAGCGCGAGAACTGCGGCCGTGAGCGTGTCGGCCGCCACAGTATCGACGTCGTACGCCTCGATCGTCACGGGCCCAGGTCCCTTTATCGACAGCGTGTCGAGCGTGAAGAGGATGTAGGCGCTGTCGACGCTCGTGATGGGCCGGGCCGTGTCGCTGGCCGGAGTGAAATTCGACGGCAGCGAGTCATAGCGGATTACCACACGCGTGTCGAGCGTGTCTCCGCGCGACGCAAGCAGTAGAGCCGGCTCGGTACCCAGCCCAGAGAGCGCCTGCACCGTCGTGTCCAAAACCACCGCGTCGAGCGTGATGTTCTGGATCTCACCGCCCACTGCAGGGCAGAGGACGTTGCAGACGGCCGAGCTATCGAGATTCTCGGTACACGATGCGAACGAAACCAACAGCGCCGCGGATCCAACCGCGCGCGCCAGCAATGACGAACTCTTCACTTACGTCCTTCCACGTGATTGGTGTAGCACAAAGGCGTGCGGAAGCAGCTCGTCGAGAGTCCACGAAGCTTCCTTCCCATCGCGAGTGTAGCTCGAAACCCTGATACGCGGCGCGAACTCGTTGAGCACCTGTCTGCAGGCGCCGCAAGGCGGAGTCGGCTCACTGTCGTCCGTCGCGATGGCGATCTCTTCGAACCCGGTGAGTCCTTGTGAGACAGCAGAGGCCACCGCAAGGGTTTCCGCGCAGATCGCCAGCCCATAGGCTGAGTTCTCCATGTTGCATCCGGTTACGATCTGTCCATCTGCAGTGCGAAGGGCCGCGCCGACCCGGAAATTCGAGTAGGGAGCGTAGGCGTTGTCCAATGCACGGATCGCTTCCTCCCGGAGGGAAGCGTTCGTTTTCGACTTCGCGTGCATCAAACTACCAGCTCTGCCAGAAACGATGTGCCGCGTCCTCGGAATGAGAGGCCGAACCATTCCGCAACGGTCGCGCCCAGGTCGGAAAAGGTGCCCCTCTCGCCGAGGTCCCGTGGGACCACGCGCATCCCTGCCGCCAGAAGCGGCACACGCTCCCGCGCGTGATCGGTCGATGGAGTAGTTGGGTCGTTGCCGTGGTCGGCCGTGATGAACAGCAGATCGTCCTCTTTGAGCCGCGATGTGATGGAGGGCAGTGCCGCGTCGAACTCGCGCAGAGCGCCATAAAACCCCGCAACGTCGTTGCGGTGCCCGTACAACTGGTCGAAATCTACTAGGTTGACGAAAAGGAACCCACTCTCCGCGCTCGAAAGCCAATTCTTGATTCCGCTGATCCCTTCCGCGTTCGATGCCGTGTGTGTCGACACGATCGAGCGGCCAGCAAAGAGATCGTCCACTTTCCCCACACCGGTTCTCGGAAACCCCGCCGTCGCCAACGCGTCAAGAAGTGTTTCTCCAGGCGGCGCAATCGAGTAATCGCGGCGATTGGCCGTACGCCTGTAGCCGCCGACCTCGGCGACGAATGGGCGCGCGATTACGCGGGACACATCATTCGGTGGTTCGAGCATCGCGCGAGCCATCTCACACGCGCGATAGAGTTCGGCGAGCGGAATCACGCCTTCGTCGGCGGCAACCTGAAATACCGAATCGGCCGACGTGTAAACGATCCAGCTGCCGGTTTCGCGCTGCTCGGCAGCGAAACGGTTTAGAACGTCGGTTCCGCTTCCCACGACATTTCCAATCACTCCACGCCCCGTGCTTCGCGAAAATCTGTCGATGACATCGGCGGGAAACCCTTGCGGATATGTCGGAAACGGGCGGTCGAGGTGCACGCCGGCGATCTCCCAGTGACCAGCGGTGCTATCCTTCCCCGCCGAGGAGGGCAGCATCGTTCCCCACGCGCCCGCGGCATCTCCTCGGCGCGCCACACCGTCGAGTGGACGAATATTCCCGAGACCAAGACGCTCGAGCCGCGGAAGCTTCAATCCGCCGGACGCGCGCGCGACGTTGCCAAGAGTATCGCTACCTGTGTCACCGTACCTGGCGGCGTCGGGTGCCTCGCCGATGCCAACGCCGTCGAGGATGATGATCGCTGCGCGTTTCACCCGGCTGGTTCGATATAGGCTCGCTCCACCCGCGAGCGCAGGCCGGTGAGCAGCTCGTATGGGGATATGCCCGCCTGGTCCGCTACGCGCTCGACGGTGAGCGCCGTCCCTTCAGAACGACCAATCATTGTGACGACGTCGCCCACATCACAGCGCACGGTGGTGACGTCGATCATCGTCATGTCCATGGTGACAATACCCGCGATCGGTGCAATCGTACCACCGACCAGAACCGAGCCGACGCCACTCAACGACCGCGGATATCCGTCTGCGTACCCGACTGCGAGCGTTGCGATACGGGCGGCTCGATCGACTCTGAGCGTTGCGTCGTAGCTCACGGTATCACCCGCCCGGAGCTGCCGGATCTCCACGATCGGCGCGCGAAGATTGACAACAGGCTCGGGCTGAATTGCCGCGCTGCTCCCGCTTCCCACTCCGTAGAGAAAGATTCCCGGGCGAACAATGTCCCATTCGCTCCTGCCACGGCGCGCGATCGCGCCGCTGTTGTCAGTGTGGAGCAGCGGCGGGCGCGACGGCAGACGCGAGATCGCTTCTCGAAAGCGCTTCTCCTGGATTTCCAGCGTCCCGTCGTCGAGCTCGGCGGAGTGAAAATGTGTAAACGCCCCCTCCGGAGGCGCGAGCTGAACCAGCTGCAAAACGTCGTCGATTTCCCGCCATGGGATTCCGGCTCTGCTCATGCCGGTATCGATCGAGAGGTGCCAGTTTCCGCCACCGGCGCGCCGCCATGCGTCGATCTCCTTTGGATAGCCGAGCGAGGGTGTCAAGCGGGCCGATCGCACGCGCGGGAGCTCGGACTCGAGGAGCGGCGTGAAGATCACGATCGGCCTGGAGACTCCCAGTCCGCGCAGCTCCTCGCCTTCAGCGACGGTTGCGACACCGAATCCCCACGGTTCGAGCGCCTCGAGCGCGCGCAGCGCCGCCGCCGCGCCAAGTCCGTACGCATCCGCCTTGATCATTGGCAGAAGCGGAACGCCGGCGCGGCGCGCAACCGCTGCTCCATTACGCTGCAACGCGCCCAGATCGATCTCGACCCGGGCGCGAGCTAATGCCTGCTTCATTGACGCTTCATTTACGTTCCGGGTAGTATACCCCCGACCTCCGGTGCCTTCAAGAAAACAAGCCGCTCACGCCGACATGGATAAGACACGTACGCTCGACGACACACTCGCGCTGATGCGAGACCTCCGCAAACGCTGCGAGTGGGATGCTGCGCAGACGCACGAGTCACTCCGTCCTTACCTGATCGAGGAGGCAAACGAGCTGGACGACGCGATCAGGCTCGAAGACGACAGACTGATGCGCGAAGAGCTCGGTGACGTGCTGTTGCAAGTGCTCTTCCACTCCGTAGTGGCGGAGGAGCGCGGCGTCTTCACCTTCGCAGATGTGGCGGAGGGTTTGATCACCAAGATGAGGGGACGACACCCACATCTATATGGTGATGCGGCGAAGGAACCGTGGGAGCGAATGAAGTCGAGACATCGCAAGAGCATCGCCGACGGGCTTCCCGTCGCGCTGCCCGCACTTCACAGAGCCCACAGACTCCAGGATCGCGCAGCCGGAGTGGGATTCGACTGGCCCGACGCCGAAGGTCCCGCTGAAAAAGTCGAGGAGGAGCTGGAGGAGGTTCGCTCCGAGATCCGGCAATCACCGCTTCCAAAACCCGGCGCGCCACCGGTACGTGATGCGCGTCACTACGCGCTCGAAGCGGAGATTGGCGATCTCCTCTTCGCGGTCGTCAATCTCGCCCGGAAGGCCGGCGTTCACTCATCGATCGCGCTGGACAAAGCCAACGCGAAGTTCGAGCGCCGGTTTCAGGAGATCGAAAGGCTGGCCAAGGAGCGCGGCATCGACGTGGCTCACGCCGGCCTGGAGAAGCTCGACGCGCTGTGGGACGAGGTGAAGCGCGAGGAATGGCTAACCAAGGGGAGTTGACCGGCGCGATCGGCCAGCTGTATCGGGTACCGCGCACCGGGCACCGAGCACCGGTCTTATTCGTACTTCCAGTTTCGCGACTTCCCCGACGCGATCCACTCGATCGCCTGCTCCACTCTGCGATCTCTCGTGTCCGCGCGCTTTGCCTCCCCGATCCACTCCGCATACTCGCGCTTGTGACTGGGAGGAAACGCATCAAACTTTGCCGCGGCTGCCTTGTTCCCAGCCAGCGCGCGCTTGAGCTCGGCTGGTATCACCACCGGTTTCCTGGTCTTCGGTTTTGATCGCGTCGGCGATTTGATCCCGGCTTCGTTCAGCTTCATGGCCTGCTTGATGTAAGACGCCAGCACTTTCCTTGGCGGAAGATCTGACAGGTTTTTGATTTTGCCGAGGTGACCCATCGCGTCGCGGTCGCCGTCACCGACAATCAGCGATCCCTTCCACAGTACCAGCGCGCAGTGCTCCTTGAAGGAAGCCATCCCGCACAGAATTCCTTCGTAGGTGAAGTGCGGAAATCCCCACTTGATCGTTTCCTCGGCCGGCGGACACGCTTCGTGAACGACGTCGCGGAGGTACCTAAGGATCGGCTTCGCGAAATCGGCTGACTCTGCGATGTACGCATCGACCCGCGGATCACGGTTGGGCATCGTT
>DASXYR010000073.1:0-1901 GCA_036502385.1 Gemmatimonadaceae bacterium | reverse complement strand
GGCGGCCCGTCAACGCTCCACGAGCTCAAGTCCCGATTTGGTCACGATGCATTTCTCAAAGAACCCCGAGCGATGAGCCGAGTGATTACGGCTTCATTGAGCTCACAGACAATTGCAGAAGGTGTGCTCCAATGAAACGTCAATCCGAATTTCGTCAACGCTCGACCTGTGCCGTGCGCGCCGGTATTGCCTCCGACACTCATCACGGCGCCGTAATTCCGCCGATTCATCTCTCGTCCACATTTGCGTTCGAGAAATTCGGAACCAAGCGGCAGTTCGACTACACGAGATCGGGTAATCCAACGCGCGAGCACCTCGCGTGCGCGTTGGCCGAGCTCGAGGGAGGAGTTGCGGGCGTGGTGACAGGCTCTGGAATGTCCGCCGTCGCGCTTGCGTTGCAGCTCGTTCGTCCCGGCGATCTCGTGCTTGCGGCGCACGATTGTTACGGAGGCACCCACCGGATTCTTCGGTCTCTCGCTGCTCGCGGACTTTTCGACGTCGTGTTCGCAGATCTGACCGACGAACATGCAGCGGCGGAAGTCGCGTCGCGTAAGCCGCGATTGTTGTGGATCGAGACACCGAGCAATCCACTGCTCAGGATCACCAATCTCAAAACAATTTGCGCGGCCGGTCGGGCGGCGGGCGCAATTGTAGTCGTAGACAACACGTTCCTGTCTCCGGCCCTTCAGCGTCCCCTGGAATTTGGAGCCGACATCGTCGTCCATTCAACAACGAAATACCTGAACGGTCACAGTGATGTTGTCGGAGGAGCCGTGATCGCGGGCAACGCGCAGCTTGGCGAGGAGCTCTGCTGGTGGGCTAACTGTCTCGGGCTCACGGGCGCGCCGTTCGACAGCTATCTAACTCTTCGCGGCGTTCGAACGCTCGAGGCACGCATGCGCGTCCACCTCGAGAACGCCGAGGCAGTTGTAGAAACGCTGTGTAGTCATGACGCTGTTGCTCGCGTGCACTATCCGGGACTTGCTTCACATCCCGGTCACGCGATCGCCTCCGTTCAACAGAACGGCTTCGGGGCGATGATAAGCTTCGAGCTGAAGTCGGGACAGACCGGCGCCGAGCGATTCGTCGAACAACTGGAGTATTTCACTCTTGCCGAGTCACTCGGCGGCGTCGAAAGCCTTGTCGCGCATCCCGCGACGATGACCCACGCGTCGATGGACGCCGAAGCGCGGGCGAAGGCCGGAATTTCTGAGTCGCTGCTGAGGTTGTCGGTGGGCATCGAGCATAAGGACGACCTTGTCGAGGATCTTCTCCGTGGTCTCGAGGCCGTCGAGTCATTTCAGCCGGCTGACACGCTTGCCCCGGCAGAGTCTGTGTGCGGTGCTGGCGCGAGTGAGTAACTTTCAGACTCGAATTTCCAGCTTCCGTCCACTCCAGCGCCCCAGGAATGACCGGCACCATCGCTTCGCATTCTGTTGAAAACTCTGGTTCTGGCACTGTAAATCCCCGCTTCGACTGGAAGCGGATTGCGTATTTGCTCCTCGCCTCACGCGGCCTCGATGACACCGAGGAAAACAAGCTCCTCCCCGAGAAGAAGGTCGTCTATCAGTTTTCGGCTCGGGGTCACGACCTCGCCCAGCTGATTCTCGGTTCATTGCTGGACGACAGGCACGATGGCGTTGGTGCGTATTACCGCTCGCGGCCGCTTCTATTGAAGCTGGGTCTGACGCTGGAAGACGCCTTTGCCGGGCCTCTCCGAAAATCAGGCGGATTCAGCGATGGTCGAGACATTGGCGTCGTCTGCAACCTTCCGAATGACAACGGGCCGGTAGTTCTTCCGATGTCCGGCGATGTTGGATCGCAATACACGCCGTCGGTGGGATGGGCGCAGGCGATCACGTATCATCGTGAAGTTCTCAACGATAAATCCTACGATCGAT
>DASXYR010000072.1:0-2639 GCA_036502385.1 Gemmatimonadaceae bacterium | reverse complement strand
GATGAGCGCGATCGATTCGCCCGCGGCCAGGCGCTCAGTCAGTTCCGCGGTGCGCATCGCTTCGTTATGCTCGTGGTAGCTCACGAGCGGCTTTCGGATCTCGAAATGCCGCAACAGATTTCCAGAATGTCGCGTGTCTTCGGCAGCGATCAGGTCTACAGACTTGAGCACGGCAAGAGCGCGCAAGGTAATGTCGTCGAGGTTACCGATGGGAGTGCCGACGACGTAGAGCATCCCCGAGAATATGCGCGGAGAGGGGCTGCGCCAAGGGAGCTGCGGAGGTGGCGGCGCAAACGTCGGCGGCACCGCACGGCGTTAAGCGCTCCACCCCGAAAAGCAAAGAGCCATTCCACCTCGCGGCGGAATGGCTCAGAAAGCATTCCGGGAGCCGGATTGGACGGCTCCCGGAGGTTGTTGAGTTTCTGTGTTGGACCTTACAGGCTGCTGCCGCGATTCGCTTTCACGAAGTAGAGGTCCTTGTTGTTCACGGAACCGTCCACGTTCACGTCATCGCGGAAGTTCGAGCTGTTGACATGGCGCGGTGAGTTGTTCCGCACTGCTGCCGCGTCCTTGTTGTTCACGATGCCGTCACCGTTGACGTCGCCGAGGAGCTTCCCGTAGCTGACCGTAGCCGAGCCGGAGTTGCCCTGGTCGTCCGATGCGCCGTTGATCGTGACTGTGATCGTCTGACCGTTGCAGTGGCTGGTGCCGACTGTGACGATCAGGTTATGCGCATCGTTCGGATCGATGGTTACGCCTGCTGATCCGCAGCTCGACGTCGCCGTGCCCGCGTTGGTGATGTTGTTGGCGAAGTTGAGAACAAGCGTGTCCTTACCTCCGTCACGATCTTCGATTCCCATCCCACCCGAGAGCGGGAGATTGACGTCGTAGTCGGAACCACCCTGGGTCTTGCGAGAGACTGCGCTCACGAGCGTGAGATCGCCGCCGCCGCCGCCACCCGTGACTTCACCGTTCACACCCATGGAGAAGTCGTGGAACTGCGCACCCTGGTCGCTCGTCGGTCCGAAGTTAACGCCGAACAGAACCGGCGCGTCGAAGAACGAATTGTCGTCGTTGCCGCAAGGCGTGCCGATGCAATTCGCGCCGCTCGTGGTCGAGTCGAACGAACGGTTACCGTCGAGATCACCGATCGGGGTCACGTTCAGGAAGTAGGTGCCCGGAGCGAGGTGCACGCCCAATCCTGATACTTCAACCATGTATTCGGTGAAACCGAAGGCGTCGCGGCCCGTCGGGGTGACGCTCGGGGTCGAGGTCATACCGCTGGCCACCACTGTGCCGCCGTTGCCTGCAGAGACACCCTGACGGATTTCCCAGGTGGCGCCGGTGACGGTCGTGCTGATGAGGTCGTTGGAGTAAACCGAGCTTACATCCCATCCGGCATCATCCGTCACGTTGAAGTCATCGTACACGTGTGCATATCCAGGAGCGAAGGTGTCCTGTTCGTTCGCGAGGCCATCAGTGCCGTCGAAGTCACCGTTATACCAGAGAGCGCCCGCCGGAGTGGCCGTCGGGGTCGGGGTCGGCGTCGAAGACGGCGTCGGGGTCGCAGTCGGGGTCGGGGTCGGCGAGACGGCGCCAGTGTCGGCGCGGATCAGCCAATTGCCCGGCAGACCGAAATCGTCGATCAGACCGACGGTGTCATTCTGTCCAGGCATGTTGATGTTCACGGGAGCGCTGCTGTTGGCGTTCGCCGCGACCCAGCTTTGCCGATGAAGCGCGCTGTTCTCGTCGATGCCTTGGTAGAACTGCTCGAACCCGCCGCTGAACGCCGGAGTCATATCGCCGACGAAGAAGCTGGTCGCTCCTGCCGGGAGTGTCACGGGCGGTGAGAAGGTGTAGGTCACGAACGTGTCGGTGCCTGCATTTTGGATCGTGCCGGCGACAGAACCCAGCAACACTGCGTCGCTCGGATTTCCATCACCATTCGGGTCGCTCCAAACTGCAGCCGTGATCGGCGTTCCATTCAGAGTCGGGTCAGGCAGCACTGGTGTGCCCCAAGCCACGCTCACTGACGTAATGGTGGTTTGGCCAGGAATCACATTGAACTGGTTAAACCAGAGCGATTCGATGTTCGACGCACCATCGCCGAAACCCACGGCATCTTCCGCCGTCCCGTCATCGATCATATAGGTCGAATCGGGAAAGAGGATCCGATGGAAAGACGCTCTCGACGAGGCACCCTGCCCTCGATTGTGAGAACCGCCTTTTTGTTTCGCTGAAGACACGGTCGCGTGGGTGCCGGCTTGCGCGCTGAGAGCGAGCGAAGTCAGCAGAGCCATCGCGGCCAATGCCGTTTTCTGCAAGGTTTGGTATTTCATTGGGGTTTAGTAGCGGAATTTGCGGCTGCGGTGTCAAGACTTTTTGACGAAATTTTCGCCGGCGTCACAGAACGAGGCCGAAGAGGCCTCCGATCCCGGTTTCGGCGGATCCTGCTCCGATGCTTTCAGCGCCGGAACAAAGCGCAGTTTTGGAGGAAGGAAGCGGTGGCACCCCCTTCGCCGTCACCGTTTTTCGCTTCGCCGGAGCCCGCAGCGGTAATCTGCCGCGCGATGGCGCGACGGCGCGTACGCTTCCCTCGCTCGAAATCTGCCGCTTTTGCAGGAGGTGACTGCCTATCG
>DASXYR010000071.1:0-15764 GCA_036502385.1 Gemmatimonadaceae bacterium | reverse complement strand
TGGAGCTGTACGTCGCCGAACTGCTCTTTCGTGGTGATGGCACCCATACCGGCCGCGACCTCGACGTAGCCATCTCTCACGTTCCACTTTGCGGGACCGCCGTCGGCCGAGTGCCAGTGGGAGAGATCTTTTCCGTCAAAGAGAACCAGCGCGTCCGAGGGAGGATTCGCATTGGTGCTCCCGGGTGTCACGATCGCCGGTTCGGCCTTGGGAGGAAGAAACGGTTGTGGGTCCTGGGCGCTCGCCGCGCCGGCAGACGCGGCGGCGAGCGCGAAAGCGATCAGCGGATAGCGAATTACCATGGCAGTTGAGGCGAACGGTAGTAGTTGATGCCGAGGTAGTTCCATCGCGCCTGGTGGGTCACCACTCTCGAACGGAAGCTCTCCCAGCTGCGCGACGCCTGCGGAGTCCATCCGATTTCGGCGACTGCCGGAAGACGAGGGATCGCCAGGTATTCCAGCGCGGTAATGTTGCGAAGGGTCTCGCTCCAGAAGGGCGCCTCGATACCAATGATATTGCTATCCGTAACACCCTTCATGTAAGTCGCCGGATCCCAGTCGTAGGCATCCCGCACCTCAACGTAGGCTGCCCAATGGAGTCCAAGCTCAGTCGCGGGCGTGTACTTCATGTCCAGATAGATTTTCGATGCGGGTGACATGATCAGCTTCGTACCGCTGGCAACCGCTGGACCAGCCGAATCGCTCTTCCACTGCTGCGCGATCGTCGACGGAGTAAGTCGCGCCTTCGTGATCTCCTCCCAGCCGATCATCGTCTTGCCGTACTTGTTCACGATGCCCTGCACGCGCTCGATGAACCGGATGTACTGGTCGTTCGTCAACGTCTGCACTTCGTCGCCGCCGATGTGGAAGTAGGGACCCGGAGTCATGCCGCTGATCTCGCGCACGACGTCGTCGACGAAAGCGTATACCGGCTCCTTGTCCACGCAGAGGCTGCTCCAGCCCACATCCGTTCCGCTATACAAGGCGGTTGGTCGATTGCTGCAGCCGAGGTCGGGATAGCCTATGAGACCGGCATTGATATGGCTCGGCATGTCTATCTCAGGCACGACCGTGATGTATCGTGCCGCGGCGTAGCGAATGATGTCCTGGTAATCCTGCTGCGTGTAGAAACCACCGGGCCCCCCACCCACCTGCGTGAGCGACCCCAGCGCTGTCAGTCTAGGCCGTGAGTTGATCGCGATGCGCCAACCCTGATCGTCCGAAAGATGTATGTGCAGTACGTTCAGCTTGTAGAGCGCGAGCATGTCGATGAATTGCTCGACCTCGTCGACGGTGAAGAAGTGCCGCGCGACGTCTATCATCGCGCCGCGATAGGCATAGCGGGGCTTGTCTACGATGGCCAGCGCCGGAATTGGCCACACCGAGCGCTCGGAGCCCATGTCCGATTCGATGTCGGCGGGCAACAGCTGTCTGATTGTCTGAATGCCGCGAAACAATCCCGCTGGACGATTCGCGACGAGCCGGACCGAGTCCGCCGTGACGTTCAGCTCGTAGCCGTCCTCACCGAGCGAAGTGCGATCGGACGCAATGCGGAGAATGATTGCGCCGGGTGCTGCAGTACCAAGGGGGGTTACGAGGACTGGGAATTCGGTCGCCCGCCGAATCTGATTGCCTAGCGTTTCGCCGATCGCGGCGACTTCCGGATTGCCGGGTTCGACGAAAATGCCGGTCGTCCGGCGAACCTCGAACGGTGTTCCCCCCGACATGACCATTGACGCCGGAAGCGGAACGAGCTGCGGCGCCCGGGTTATGGGCTGTGGCGTCGGAACGCTCGCCGGCTGACACGCAGTTCCCGCAATGACAGCGGCGAAGGCGAGGATGCGAATGTGCGGGAGTGGTTCCTTGCGACGCGTCACGCCGGCCCCCTGAATCGAAAAGGTTTGCTCGGCGTGGGATTGCCGAGGATTATGCTGCTAGAACTGGAAGCTGGGCTCGTTGGCCTTTCGCGGCTTCGATGAATCCGCCACCGAGAACCCGCTGGCGATCATAAAATACGACGGATTGGCCGGGCGTGATTGCCGCTACCGGCTCGTCGAGCGCCAGCTCGATCTCGTCGCCGTCGAGACGCACGATCTGAGCGCGCGCGAGCGGCGCCCGGTGCCTGATGCGCACGCTGACTTCGTCGCCCACCTTTGGCGCATCGGCGAGCCAGTTGACTTCGCGCGCCACGATGCCGCTGCCGAGAAGCTCGTCACGCGTGCCGATTACAACTGCGCGCTGCTCCGGCCGAATCGCAATCACGTACATTGGCGCTGAAAAGCCGCCCGGTACTCCGCGGCGCTGTCCGATCGTGTAGCGCGCAAAGCCGTTGTGCTCGCCGACAATCGTGCCGCTCGACGTGACGATCGGCCCGGTTGCGAGCGCGGGCGCATCCGTCGGAAGTCGCTGCTCGAGAATCCGGGCGTAATCGCCGTCGGGAACGAAGCAGATCTCCTGACTCTCCGGCTTTTCAGCGATGACCTCGAGTCCCATTGCGTGCGCCCGTGCTCGGGTCTGTGTCTTGTCGAGCCCGCCGACGGGCAGGATCATGCGTGAGAGAACAGCCCGGTCGATTCCCCAGAGGAAATAGGTTTGATCCTTGTTGTCGTCGATTCCGCGCGTGAGCTCGCCCCCGACCACGCGGGCATAGTGCCCCGTCGCAATCCACTTCGCATCGATTGAATCCGCTTTCTTGAGAAAATCGCGGAATTTGGTGAACGTGTTGCAGCGCACGCATGGAATGGGTGTGCGTCCGCGCGCGTACTCGTCGACGAAGTTGTCGACGACGTCGTGGCCGAAACGGGTCTCGAGATTGAGCACGTAGTGCGGGATTCCGAGCTGTTCGCACACGCGCCTCGCGTCGTTCACAGAATCGAGCGAACAGCAGGGACGATCGGGCACATCCTCTCCATGGCAGAAAAGCTTCATCGTCGCACCAACCACGTCGTATCCCTGCTCGACGAGAATTCCCGCCGCGACCGACGAATCCACGCCGCCGGACATGGCGACAAGCACTCTCTCGCGCACCGTCGTTACTCCGCCGCCGTGAGCTGTCGCGCCTTGGCGACAAGACCTGGGAAGACCTCGAGCACGCGATCGATGGAATGATCCGTCGTCAGAGACCCAAGGCTCATACGAATTGCGGCGCTGGCGAGGTCGGGGCGGACTCCCATTGCCGCGAGGACATGCGACGGATCGATGCTGCCGCTCTGGCAGGCGGAACCGCCGGAAGCGGCGATGCCGCGGAGATCGAGCGCCATCAACAGCGACTCGCTGTCGGTGCCCGGGACCGACAGGTTCAGGATGTGCGGTGCGCGCTCGGCGCCACGACCGTGCACGACGGCGTCGGGAACGCGCTCGAGAATTCCGGCTTCGAGTCTGTCACGAAGCGAGCGGAGCCGGGAACAGTTTGCCTCGCACTCCGCCAGTGTCAGCTCCGCGGCGCGAGCAAGCCCGACTGCCGCGGCGACGTTCTCGGTGCCTGGCCGTCGTCCGCGATCCTGCGTTCCACCGTGCATCAGCGGCTCGATCGATGTGCCGCGGCGGATGAACAGCGCGCCGATCCCCTTTGGTGCGCCGATCTTGTGCCCGGAGATCGTGAGAAAGTCGAACTGCTGCTTTTGCGCGTCGATGGAAACCTTGCCGAACGCCTGCACCGCGTCGGTGTGAAAGAAAGCGCCCCGCTCCTTTGCCTTGGTCGCCATCTCCGGAACGGGCTGGATCGTACCGATTTCGTTGTTGACCCACATCGTCGAGCAGACGGCGACTGCGTCGTCCATCAGATCCTCGAACGATTTCCTGTCGATGACGCCATCTGGCGTCATTCCAAGGAGTCGCTCCTCAGCCCCCTCGCGTGCTGCCTGGTGAACCGCGCCGAGAATCGCTTTGTGCTCGATAGGGGTCGTGAGCACCGCCTTCCGGCCTTTGGCCTTCAGCGCCCGCCAGGCGCCAAGGATCGCGAGGTTGTCGCCCTCAGTACCACCGGAAGTGAAGCAGATCTCGTCAGGACGTGCGCCTAGACATCGGCCGACCCGCTCGCGCGCCTCATCCAGCGCCGCGCGGGCTTCGCGTCCCCACCTGTGCGTGCTCGATGGATTTCCAAAGCGAGGGCCATAAAACGGCTTCATCGCCTCGAAAACCTCTTCGCGCACAGGAGTGGTGGCTGCGTGATCGAGGTAAACAGGATCGGCGGCGGGGGTCATGGATGCAATTTAAGGCAGTCACCAGGGCTGAGCGAGACCGATCAGCCCTTGAAGAACTTGCTCCTGACTTCCCACAAACGCGGGAAGAATCTCTGGGACATCGTCTTCTGGAGGTATTTCGATCCGAGAGTACCGCCTGTGCCCGATGTCGCCGGACCGATGATCCTTTCGACGAGCTGAACGTGGAGGAAGCGCCAGAGTCCGAAACCCTGTTCGTACTCCAGCAATCCTTCCGCGAGCATCTGGAGCGGCCGTTGGTGCGCCTCCCCATAAACCTGTTCGATCGTCACGTTGTGGGCGATCAGCAAATCGTCGTAGAGCTGCTGGAGTGTGGGCCTCTCGAGAGCCTCGCTTACCATCGCGGGAATCTGGCCGTGCTGCTTGAGGACCTGGATGAAATGCGCGTCGCGCATGCCCGACATCGCTTCGATCGCGCGAAACTGTACGCTCTGTGATCCGCTCGAGGTGCCGAGGTAGCCGCGGAACTGCGCGAATCGCTGCGGCGGGAGTGTCTCGAGCGCGGAGAGCTGTCCCGTCACGATGTTCACGAGCGCATTGACTCTGCGCACTGAAGTGACCGCACCGAGCGTGTCTTTCGCCTCCATGAGCCCTATGAGCGCCTCGAGCTCATGAATTATGAGCTTGAACCAGAGCTCGCTGGCTTGATGCACGATGATGAAGAGCAGCTCGTCGGGGTGCTCGGGCTGCGACCGCGGGCGCTGCAAACTCAACAGCTCGTCCAGCGCGAGGTACGATGGGTATGTCACATCGGCGTCAGTTTTTTGCGACGCGTTCGGAGCTTTTTTGCGTCCCTTGTCTGTCAAAACGTCGCGACCTCGAGCGCGCCGACGTCGTCGACGCGCATTGTCTCGGTCGTGTAGAACGGCTCGCCGTAACGACACCGGATGAGCGATCCGTAGTGCGCCGCATGATGGCGGATCAGATCGTTGAGCGGCTCGCCGTTCGGGTAAACCTCTCCCGCCTGGACCGCATCGCCAAACTGCGATGCGTAGCATGCGATTGCCTCGAGTTTCTTCTCAAACGACTCGGTGATGTCGACGACGAACGTCGGCTTCTGGTTGTCTTCGCGGAATGAAAGCGCGTGTATGACCTTCAGCGGGCGATGCGGCGCGAATTCCGGAGCGATCTTTTTCAGCCCTGCGACGAAACAGGCGTCGCGGACCAGTTGCGCAACCGTTGGATGGTCGGGATGTCGTCCGTGCTGAGAATGAGTGATCACGATCTTCGGTTTAAGGCGGCGGATGACGACAGCCACCTTTGCGCGCGTGTCGGGTGTGTTCTGAATTCCGCCGTCTGGGAATCCGAGATTCTCGCGGACCGAGACGCCCATCACCTTCGCCGCTTTTACCGCTTCCTTCGCGCGAAGGTCCGGTGTGCCGCGGCTCGCCATCTCGCCCGCGGCGAGATCGAGTATTCCGGTGGATCGACCAAGCATGTTAGCGCGGATCAACGTCCCGCCGCATATCAGCTCCATGTCGTCCGGGTGCGCGCCGATCGCCAGAATGTCCACTGATGTCATGCGCGAAAGTTATCCGCGCCGGGCCTCACGGGATACCGCAGGCGCGACTCTCTATTCGTAGCGCAGCGCGTCGATCGGATCGAGCTTCGCTGCTCTCTGCGCGGGAAGCATCCCGAAAATCAGGCCAATGCTGACGGACACCGCCACCGCGACGATCGTGAGGCCGAGCGGAACTGCGGCGTCGATGTTCATCGCCAGCGTGGCGAGCCGGCCAAACGTCAGCCCGATCACGATACCCAGAATCCCTCCGAAGCCCGTCAGAGTGGCGGCTTCAACCAGGAACTGGAAAAGAATTTCCCGCCTTGTGGCGCCCAGCGCCTTTCTGATGCCGATCTCTCTCGTGCGGCTCGTGACAGAGACCATCATGATTGCCATCACGCCAATTCCGCCGACGAGTAGTCCCACACTCGAGAGAACGATCATCACCAGGAAGAAGACGCCCGTGATCTTGTTGAACGTGTCGAGTATCTGATCCTGGGTGATGAGATCGAAGTTGTTCTTGTCGGCCGGGCGGAGCCGTCTCATCTCTCGCAATGCGATGGTCACCGCCTCCTGCGCGTCCGCCGTCGTCACGCCCTTTCTCGGCTTCACAGGAATGTAGAGCGCGTTGGTCTTGTCGATCGTGAATTCGTGGTCGAGCATCGCGTACGGCACGATCGCGCCGATGTCCTGACCCGGTGGCGAGAAGATGTTGCCGGGCTGCGCGTACAGGCCAATGACCTTGGCGGGTCTGCCGCCGACCTTGATCTGCTTGTCGAGGGCGCCCTCGCGCCCGAACAGCTTGCGCGCGGCGTTCTCGTCCAGCACAACGACATTGCCGCCCGAGGCGAGCTCCGCGGGCGTGAACCATCTGCCATCGAGCAGCTCTCCTCCCTGAATCTCCTGGTATCTATCGTCAGCGCCCATGATGAGGAGGTTCTGCGTCCGTTGCGCTTCATAGGAGAGCCGCCCCTGAGACTGCGCCCACATGGCAGCGTAAGAGACTTCGGGCAGCTCCTTGATTCGCTGCGCCTCCGCTTCGACGAGGTCCGGTCGTACGCGAATCCACTTCGGCAGGCGATCAGGGTTCACCGGCGTCTGCGAAAACACCTTTACTACGTAGAATGTCGTGGGACCGGCGATCTCGATCGTGCGGACGATCTGCTCCTGGATTCCCTGAACGATCGCGGCCATCGTCATCACCGTCGACACCCCGATGACGACTCCCAGAATCGTCAGCGCGGAGCGCAGCTTATTGGCGCGGAGGGTGTCAAGCGCGATCTGGACATTGCTCTGGATCCGCTCGGTGAGAATCATTCGGCGCGCAAGGCGGTGATGGGATCGAGCTGGGCTGCACGTGACGCGGGATACACGCCGAAGAGCACACCAACGCCGGCCCCGAGGGCGAGCGCGAGCATTATGGACCAGAGGCTCACGCGCGCGGGCAGGGGGGAAGCAAGGCTCACAAGTCCGGCGAGTCCCCAACCCGCCGCCACTCCGCATAGACCGCCGATTGTCGCCAGCACGATGGCTTCGACCAGAAACTGCTGCCTGATGTCGCGCGCCTTGGCGCCAAGCGCCTTTCGCACCCCGATTTCGCGCGTGCGCTCGGATACCGACATCAGCATGATGTTCATGATGACGATGCCACCGACTACGACTCCGATCGCGACGATCGCCGGAATCACAGAGAACAGGATCTTGGTGAGGTTCTTCCAGAAGTCAACGAGGGCATCCGCCGTCTCGACCGAATAGTTGGGCTCATCGCTCGGCCTCAGATGGTGCGCGATGCGCATCGCCTCGTCGGCGCGCTGCATCCCGCTCGCGACGAGCTCCGCGGTCGGCATCTTCACCGAGACGGTATTCGTCTTCCGGCGTCCGTATACCATCTCGAAGTTGGGGAGGGGTAGCAGGACGAATCCATCAAAGGACTGGCCCAGCACACGCCCCTTCTTGGCGATCGTTCCGACTACCGTAAATCGCTGGCCTACGATCCTGATGTCCTGGCCTACGGGATCCACGTGCTCGAACAGCTTCTCGGCGACGTCCGCGCCGATCACCGCCACGTTTCGGTGCTGGTTGACGTCGACGTCGCTGATCGGCCGACCGTTGTCGAACACGTAGTCCTGAACGATCTGGTAGGGGGCAGTCACGCCGAGGATTGCGACATCGCCCATGGTCTTGTCGCGCCAGACGATATCCGAAATTGGCGTCGGCCACCCGGACTGCAGGCTCACTGCGAGTGCCTCCGGCACGGCCGCGATGACCGCGTCGGCGTCTGACTCGGTGATGCGCGGACGCTTCTGAAGCTTGCGCCATTCCTCGTCGTCGAACAGACCAATGCGAATGGGCGAACGTCGCACCTGGAACGTGTTGGCGCCGATCAACGCGCTGGCGAGATTTTCCTTGACGTACGCGTTCATCCCCGAGATGATCGCGACGACGGCTACGAGGAACGCGACGGACACGATGATCCCGAGCAGCGTGAAAAACGAGCGCAGCTTGTTGACCCGGATCTGCTCGAGGGCGGTTGAAATTACGTCGGCGTAGCGCATGTCCCTAAATCTCGGGGCGTGAGCCCCAACGCGCTACGACTATTCGTACCTGAGAGCTTCTACCGGATCGAGCCTGGCCGCGCGCGCGGCGGGAAGGATCCCGAACAGGATGCCCGTGAACGCGCTCGTCGCGAGCGCAGCAAGCACCGCCGAGAGCGGAGTCGAGGCCGGCACGGCAGGGAATGCTGTCTTGATGCCCAAGGCTACCAGGATGCCGAGAATGAGCCCAATCGACGCACCGATGCTCGTGAGAGTCGCCGCTTCGACCAGGAACTGCCAGAGGATGGCGCTCTTGGTTGCGCCGAGTGCCTTCCTGACGCCGATCTCGCGGGTCCGCTCGGTGACACTGATCATCATGATTGCCACCACGCCAACCCCGCCGACCAGGAGTCCGACGGAAGACAGAGCCAGGCCCACGACGAAGAAGGTTCCGAAGAGCTGATTGTAGATCCCCATCAACCGGTCCTGCGTAACGATCTCGAAGTTGTTCTTCGCGGTCGATCTCAGCCCGCGACGCGCTCTCATCAGCGCGATGACATCGTCGGTCGCTTCGGCCGTCGTCACACCCGGCTCGGGCTTGACGATGAAATCGACGCCGCGCATCCACGGGCTCAGGCTGCGCCGCGCGCTCTCGAAGGGAACGATCGCCTTCGCCTGATCACCACCACCCGCCGAGGTCGGAGTTCCCATCGGGCTGGCGGTATAGTGATACACGCCGATCACCTGGAACCCCACGCCGTCGACGCCGATGGTCTTGTCCATTGGATCGGAGGTTCCAAAGAGACGCTCGGCCAGCTTCTGATTCACGATGATCACGCGCGATGCCGTCGTGTTCTCGGCGTAGGTGAAGCTGCGGCCGGGGTAGATGTCTCCCCCGTCCACGTCTACCCAATTCGGGGTGTAGATCTCCATGCCGGTGCTCACCTGCTTGTCCTTGTAGGTGAACTTTGCGCCGCTGCCGAGGTGCGCTGTCACTGCCTTGATGCTGGGGAGCCGCTCGATCGCAGTCGCGTCCTCGATCGTCAGAGCAGGATTGCGGCGCTCGGGGCACGTCTCGTCCGAGCCGTCGCACGCCTGGAACCCGCTGATCGGGCGCCGATAGATGTAGAACGACGTCGGACCAGCGGCCTCGAGATCCTTGGCGAAGCTCTCGTTGATTCCGCGCACGACGGACGACATCGCGACGACGACGAACACGCCGATCGCGACTCCCATGATCGTGAGCGCGGCGCGCACCTTGTTCGAGCGAATTGCGTCAAGCGCCATGCCGACGCCCTCGAACGCGTTGAAGACCCTTTGCGCGAGCCGCATTGTTATTCCTTCCTCAGAGCTTCGATTGGATCGAGCGATGCCGCGCGACGCGCCGGATAGACGCCAGAGATTATTCCGACTATCGTGCCGAGCAGCGTCGCCATCACGATGGACCATGGAGCGATGGCGGCCGGCAGGGGCGTTTTCCACTCGATGATCTTCGCGATCGCGATGCCGAGGAGAATCCCGATGATCGCTCCAAGCGTGCTGAGGGTTGCCGCCTCGACAAGGAACTGGCGCATGATGTCGCGGCGTCGCGCGCCGAGCGACTTCCTGATGCCGATCTCGCGCGTGCGCTCGGCGACGGCGACAAGCATGATGTTCATGATCACGAGGCCGCCCACGATGAGCCCGATTGCCGGGAACGCCGTGCCCGCCATTGTCATGACCTTCTTCAGCTTGTCCATGAACGCGAGCGCGCTGGCGGAGGTTTCCATGAAGAAGTTGTCTGGATCCGCCGGGTGAAGCTTGCGACGGCCGCGCATGGCTTCACGGACGGACTCCATTGCGTCCGTCATCAGCAGCGAGGTCGGTGTCTGCACCATGATGCCGTCGACGTCGCCTCGCGGGTTCGTGAAGTGGTGGAGCGGGGAGTTGTAAGGTGCGATCGCTACGCGGTCGAGCGATAACCCGAACACCGACCCCTGTTTCTCGAGCACGCCAATCACCGTGTAAGGCATTCCCTTGATGCGGAGCTGCCGTCCGAGCGGATCCAGATCCTGAAAGAAGTAAGTGGCAACCTCGTCACCAATCACGACGACGGGCGCGCCAAGCGTGGATTCCTGCTGCGTGAACGCCCGGCCCGAGTGGATGTCGTATTTCTTGATGATGAAATAATCGCCGTCGACAGCGTGGGCCTCCACCTGCTTCGGACGAGAATACTGCGACTGCGCCTGCAGAAATTCCTGGCTCTCCACCGCGTAGCGCGAGCCAGGCGGCAGTACGCTTGCCACGAGCGCCAGATCCGAGTGATAAATGCGGGGGCGGCGAAGCCACGTGCGCCACTCCTCTTCGGAACTCGCGCCGTCACCGAACCACGGAAAGCGGCGCAGCGTGAACGTGTTCACGCCGAGCAGCTTGGCGGCGAAATCGTTCTCCATGTAGCTGCTCATGCCTTGCACGATCGAGATGACCGCGATCAGGAACATCACCCCAATGCAAACGCCGAGGAGCGTGAAAAAGCTCTTCAGCTTCTGCACGCGGATCTGCGCCAGCGCGAGCCAGACCGCCTCGACGAAGGGCACGCTTATTCCTTACGTGTGAGCTGTGGCGGAGCAATCCCGGCGGCTTTGATGAAAGTCTCGCGCTTCTCGTCGCTCGAGACCAAACCGTCGCGGAGGACGATTACGCGACGAGCGTGTGCTGCGATGTCCGGCTCGTGGGTCACCATGATCACCGTCTGCCCCTGTTCGGCGAGGCCTTCGAACACACGCATGATCTCTTCTGACGTGGTAGAGTCCAGGTTTCCCGTCGGCTCGTCGGCGAGAAGAATGGAAGGCTGGTTTACCAGCGCCCGCGCTATTGCAACGCGCTGTCTCTGTCCGCCCGAAAGCTCGTTGGGTCGGTGCTGAATTCTGTCGCCGAGCTGAACCCGTTGGAGCGCTTCGGTAGCGCGCTTGCGCCGCTCGTCGGCGCCGACGCCGGCGTAAACCAACGGCAGCTCGACGTTGTGAAGCGCAGTCGCGCGGGGGAGCAGGTTGAAGGTCTGGAATACGAATCCGATCTCGCGATTCCGGACGCGCGCAAGCTCGTCCTCGTCTTTCTCCGACACGAGCGTTCCGTTCAGCCAGTACTCGCCGCCGTTCGGGGTGTCGAGGCATCCGATCAGATTCATCAGGGTCGATTTCCCGGATCCGGACGGACCCATGATCGCAACGTACTCGTTTCTACGTATCGCGATATCGACGCCGCGCAATGCATGGACGACTTCGCCGCCCATGTCGTAGTCACGCTTGAGTCCGCGCGTGACGATTACCCAATCCTTCTCGGGCGCGGCGCCAGCTTCGGCAAGAATTATCTGCCGCTCAGCCGTAGTGCTGAGCGGTGCTTCGTCTGTGGTGGGCATTATGCCTTCGCGGGTTCGCCGGCTTTCTTTGGCGCTTCCTTCTGTGCGCGCACGGTTGCGCCGTCCTTGAGCTCGCGGATGGCCTGGTAGGTACCGCCGACGATGTTCTCGCCTTCCTTGAGACCAGTGAGGACCTCGAAGTACTTCTCACCCGCGATACCCACCTTTACGGGGCGGAACGTGACTTTGTTGTTCGCGCCCACGACGAATACGCCCTCGACATCGCGCTTGCCGACCTGCTTGGCCGGAGCCTTCTTCGCGAGGGTGAGTGACGTGTCCGGTTTGACGCTGTCCTCGCGCACGGTGAGCGCGATAATCGGAATCGCGACGACGTTGTTCCTCGTGGACGTGATAATCTTGGCCGTCGACGAGAAGTCCGGGCGTGTCTCGGGTGGCGCGTTGAGCAGCTGCACGGTGACCTCGTAGTCGATCGCCTGATCGGCCGAGCCTCCGGTTCCACCCGTTGCGGCGCCCTTCACTGAGCTGTTGGAGATGTCCGAGACGCGACCGATGAACGTGGTGTCAGGGAAGGCGTCGAGCTGGACGACGGTCGAATCGCCGATCTTGATTCGCGACACATCGGTCTCGTCCACCTTCACTTTCGTTTCGAGAACGCTCATGTCGCTGATTGTGAGCATCGTCGCCGCATCCTTGTTGAACGTGCCCTGAATCGCGGTCTCGCCCTGTTCGACGTTCAAGCGTGTCACGCGACCGCTCATAGGAGCGACGATGGTAGTCTTGCTTAGGCTGGACGCCGCGTCGCGATAGGAAGCCGTCGCCTGATCGATTGCGTGATTCGCCGCCTCCAGCTGCGCTTGCGACACTTCCAGCTGTGTACGGAGCTGCTCGATCTGCTCATCGGAGACGAGCGTCGGATTCGCCTTCTTCAGTGCCATCAGACGATCGAGGTTGCGCTGCGCCTGATTGAGCGCGGGTTTGGCCTGTGCCGACTGCGACCTCGCCGATGCGACGGCGGCGGTGGCTCGTTCCACGTTCGCGCGATATTGCGAGGGGTCGATCTCCAGGAGGAACTGGCCGAGCGTCACCATCTGACCCTCCTTCACCGCGAGGCGGACGATTCGGCCGCTGATGTCTGCGCTGATGTCGACCTTGGTATGCGGCTGAACCTGCCCGCTGGCCGTCACGGAAGCCACGAGGTCCCGCTTCTGGACTTTCTCCATGCGGACCTCCGTCGCCTTGTTGCGGCCCTTCATCGCGCTGGTAACGCCGATGATTACGACCGCGAGTACGATCGCGCCGACAACTGACCACTTGGTTCGTTTCTTCATTTGTCAATCCGATTAGCGGAGGGGATGACCGACGGCGCTCTCCAGAGCGGCGAAGGCCTTGTGATAGTCATAAACTGCATTGATACGGTCGCTCTCAGCACGCTCATAGGTCGCGCGCGCCTCGGTCAGGTCGACAAACGTCGTCGCCCCAATTCTGTAACGATCCTGCACGAGCTTGAGCTCCTGCTTTGCCTTTGCGGCGTTCTGGTCCTGCAGCTCGGAGGTCTTTTCCGCTGTCTGAAGCGTGAGATACGCTGCCGTGACGTCAGCGACCAGAGCGATCTCCTTCGATTTCACACTGTAGCGGGCGTCGGAACGGCTCGCCATCGCCTCTTGCAGGCGCTGCTCGCGCGAAAATCCATCGAAGAGCGGAAGCGAGAGCGTCGCGCTGAAGGAGCGGGGCGACTTGGTGAAGTTGAAGGGGAATTTGGAGTTTCCGGAGCGAATCGCCTGCGCCTCGGCATCCGTGAACGCCATTGCGTTGCATTCCGCCAGCTGGTTGGAAAGGTTGAGAGCCGCTCGGACCTCTTCTGTGCGAATGCAGCTCGCGCGTGACGACTCCAGCGATGCCTGCGCCTGTTGTACGGGAAAGTTCGGATTTGTGTAACCGTACGTGTAGCCGCCGATACCAGTAGACAGCGAGAGCGTCGGCGAGTACTCGCCCTTCTCACGGCGCACGCTCAGATCGGCGACGTGCTCACGCGACCGGAGCGCCACGACGCCGGGATTCTGGTTTCGTGCCGATTCGATCAGCTGCTGCAGATCGAAAGTCACCGGCGTGACCGCGAACTGGCTCACCAGCTGCACATTGGCTGGCTGGGTTACGCCCATCAGCTGAAAGAGACGCAGCTTGTCGATCTCGACCTGATTTCTGGCCTTGAGCACCTGGACCTGCTGCAGTCCTAACGCCACTTCGGCGCGCTGGACATCGAGCTGCGTACCGGACCCGACGATCTCGCGCGCCTGGGCGAGTATGAGTTCCTGTTGCGCGGCGACTACGAGGGAATCCTGTAGGTCCGCGGTGGCCTGGGATTGCAGCACCGACAGGTATTGCTGCGCGACGTTGCCACGCAGATTCTCCGACGCGCCATTGATGTCTGCCTCGACCGCGTCGCGATTCGCGCGCTGCAGGCTCGGCGTTATGAGCGTCGCGCTGTTGATTCTGTAGTTGACGCCGATCTGATAGTTGGACTGATTGACGTCAGAGCTCGCGCCGAGACTCGTTCCGCTGAATATCTGCTGCCCGCCTTGCTGCCTCTGGGCGCTCAAGGACGCGTCGGCGCTCGGGAGCAGTGCTCCATACGCACTGCGGACGGCGGCTCTGGCGCCAATACGAGCGTTCAGCGACTGCTGAAGCGCGGGATTATTGCGTCGGGCGACGTTGATCGCCTGATCGATGGTAAGGGTGGTCGGGGGCGCCGAATCACGCGGGACAGCCTGGGCGGATGCCTGCGTGGCAGCTGCAACCAGACCTAAAAAGAGCAAGGGTCGCATCGTTGTATTGGAGAGGTGGTTTCTGAAGAGTACGGCCAACTATACAACAGAGTTTCAGGGTGGAACACACCGAATTTTCTATCGCGGGCCAGGCGTCTATTCTGCTGGTGCGGGCGCCAGGAAGATCCGATCGCTTATTTTGGCGAAGATGCGCTCGTAGATGCGCTTGCCCTTCTCGGCATCGGCCAGCGATGGGCGGCCGATTGACCCCGCGCTTCCGCTGGGAACGGTCAGCCAGCCACGTCTGTAACGCCTGAGCTGCTCGCGCGACATCATATAGTCTTGCGCCAGATCTAGATTCACGAGCTCCGGCGCGAGGAAAAGCATGATCGACGTGTCGACCTCGTCGCCGTGCATTGCCTCCCTCTGGCCCTGAAGTAGATCCGAAAGATTGACGCCGAACATGTCGACGACCCGAACGCGCGCCGCCCTCGTGATCACCGTTGCGAGCGCCTCCTGGTGGGGATCGTGGCCGTGCGCGGTGAGCAGTATGAACTCCCGCACTCCAGTTGCCTCCCATGAATCGATCAGATCGTTGAGCATTCGGTGCAGTGTTTTTTTGCGCAGAGACGCATTGCCGGTGAACCCCCGCTCCGTGTCGACATTTACGCCGTACTCCACCGTCGGAGCCCGCAACACGCCATATTCCGCTGACAGATCGTCGGCCATGTGCTCGACTATGATCGTATCGCAGCCGAGCGGAAGGTGAGGACCGTGCTGTTCGCAGGTACCGATCGGTATGATGAGCCGCGGGTCATTGCCGAGTACGGCGGTGACCTGTGCGGGGTTCAGCTCCTTGACCCGCAACGGGCCGGAACTAGGAAGGGGGGAGGGAAGAGTCATCGCGTCAGTCGGTAGTCTGGATGTAAGAAGCGGGAGCCTGCGGCGACGCGCAATCCTCGCGTTGTGCGCAATCCCGCTTTTTCTCATCGCGATCTGGGTGAGAACTCCGCTCCTTCCGGGTGCGGAAGTCGGCGAAAACCCGAATTGGCGCCAGGATGTCGCACAGAGCGCAGTTCGAGCGCTCGAGAAGCCGCTCTCCGACGTCGTTGTCCGACTCCAGGAGCGGGCGAATGGCGCGCTGGGCGCGCCATTCGATGTTCCTGGCGCGTTCTCATTACTCGCGACGCGGGCCCCGCAAAGAGACAATGAGTCCGTGGTTCTCTTCGACAATGACGCCCCGCTCGCATGGGCAGGCAAGATTAGGATTGATCCCGATTCGATAAATACTCCAGTGAGTGTGACCTTTCGCCCGTTTTACACGACCCTGAACGTCGTCCAGACAAAGGGCGGCAGGCGCGCAGTTGCTTCGGTCGTTCTGCACGCCGCT
>DASXYR010000070.1:0-4779 GCA_036502385.1 Gemmatimonadaceae bacterium | reverse complement strand
GCGGAAAAAGTATCCGCTTTGCGCCGCGGCGAAGGGGATGCGCGAGTAACCCAGCAAAAGCGCGAAAACCGATCCGAACGCGGTCCATAGCACCAGCAGCGTGAAGATCGTCGCGACGGTCGAGCCGTAGATCTTTTCCATCAGCACCGAAACGACGAAGCTCGACTCGGGGTGGTCGGCCGCCGGCACGAACTCGCGCCACGGCACCACGCCGATGATCGAGAGGTTGATCCCGAGATAGATCACGGCGACGGCCGCCGTACTGATCAGAATCGATCTTGGAATCACTCGACCCGGATCGCGCACCTCGTCGCCGATGTAGCACACGTCGTAGTAGCCGAGGTAGTCGTAGATCCCGATGCGCGATGCGGCGCCAAGTCCGAGGAAGAACCCGAGCGAGAAATTCCAGGCGCCGGGCGGGAAATCGAAGGCGATGTGTGAATCAAAATGCATCGCGCCGGTAACGATCACCATCAGCACCGTGAGCAGCGTGCCGACCCAGAGCGAGATCGTAATCTTCGCGATGGATTGGATGCGCCGGTACAGGAGCGCGATGTTGATCAACCCGACCACGGTGACCATCGCGATCACGCCTGGCCGCGTCAGTCCTCTCCAGATGTAGCTCGCGTACTGCGCGAAGCCGATGTAGCCCGACGCGATCTCGAGCGGACCACTCAGTATGAATTGCCACACGAACAGGAACGCCATCAGTCGCCCGAACTTTTCTCGGCCGAATGCTTCGCGCAGGTAATGGAAGGATCCGCCCGACCCCGGCATCGCGGCGCCGAGCTCGCTCCACACCATTCCGTCGCAGATCACGATGACGAGCGCGACGATCCATCCGACCATTGCCTGCGGGCCGCCCAACGCCGTCATCAAGAGTGGAATCGTGATGAACGGCCCGACGCCGATCATGTTCGTCATGTTCAGCGCCGTCGCCGGGAGAAGCCCGAAGCGACGTATCAGGTGCGGTTGCTCGGGGGGCTTAACTGGGTCGCTCATTTCGCGTTCTGTTTGGGATTCATGCTATCGTGCTCCGACGTAGACCCTGAGGGTGACCGGTGGGGTTTCTCGTCCACCTGCGCTTGCGGACCAGGAAAGTGTTTGCCATTCCGATTTCGCGACACTCGGCGCGACCAGGCGTAATCTCACGGGCGCGTCATCGTGCGCGGCGACGACAAAGGCGCTTGCTGGCCATGGATGCGCGTGCTGCTCCGAAGTGCTGTCCACGCTCCATCCAGGGGGCAGGATTGACCGCAGCTGGACGGTCACGGGACTGTCCGTCGCGTTGCGCAGCACGAGAAATACAGAAAAGTGCTGTCCGCTACCGACGCCGATCTCCGGCGCGAGAAGGCCCGGCATCACGTCGAGGTTGTGTGCGCCATAAAAGCGACTGTAGAATGCCCACCCGCCGCCCAGCTCGACGGAAACCGGAGAAGGATTCGGCGGCGGTCGGTATCCGCGCACGGGTGCGAAGGGGATGGCTCCCGAACGTATTCCTTCCATAATGTCGCCGGTAACCGCACCGCCTACGAGGGATTTTGCGAGCACGAACGGCAGCGGCTGCTCGAAGTCGCCAAGGTTGTTTGTCGCGAGAGCCTGAGCGGGCGCGTCGCCATACTGCGTACGGTGGAATGACAGCTCCTTGGCTGCGAGACGCGCGTACGACACGCGCTGACTCGGCGACACCGCCGTCATCGCATACTCGGGACCCTTGCCCTTCACGAAGTCGAGGTGCGAGGCATCAGTATAGTAGTAGAGCTTCTTCGGCTGCCACGCGCGCAGGCCTTCCATGAGGTTGCCGTACCAGAGCCTGTCTTCGGGCGACGCGATCTGCTCGGGGAACCAGGTCGGATCTCCCGCCAGGTCGAACGCTTCGGTCGCGATCACCGAGGACGCCTGGTGGTCCTCGTGGTTCTCGCCGACGACCGTCGCCGGGAGCATCGTGATGACGACGTCAGGTCGAGTGAGCCGGATGAATCGGACGGCTTCGCCGAGCGAGCTGCCGTGGTTGGATGTCTCGAGTGAGCGCAGCACGTCGGCGACATCCTGGCCGAACGTGTCGGGTGCGCGGAGGAACCAGACCTTGTCGATCCCGATCGACGCCAGCGCCTCTCGCGTCTCGATTTCGCGTATCTCGGCCAGCGTTCGCGCCTGCTCGCGGCCGACCAGGTTCTGGCCCGCATCGCCGCGTGTGGTGACGACGACGGCGACACGACGGTGCTCGTCGAGCACCGCCTTCGCGAGATAGCCGGCGATCGTCGACTCGTCGTCCGGGTGTGGCGCGATGACGAGGATGTCGGCTTTGAACCGGTCGTCGGCCGGAGGGCTCGTGCCGGGTTGCTGCGCGCTGCTTGTTCGTGCGAGAGCCAGGAGCGAGAGACACGCGATCAAAGTGATGCGGCGCCATACCGGGATCATTGGCGTATCTCCTGTGGTTCGCATCTCAGTGGTTCCTCATGGGAGCACAGTGTTGCTCACGAACGCGAGTCGCTTTCCATCGGGGGACCAGGAGGGGACGTTGATCGTCCCCTGGCCGCCGTACACGTAGGCGATCACGCGCGAAGGCCCGCCACCGATGGGCATCAGTCGCAGCATCACGTGCTTGTAGAATGGATGCTCGTCGGCGGGAACGTCGGGAGGAAAGGAGATGTAGACGATCCACTTGCCGTCCGGCGAGATGTGCGGGAACCAGTTGTTGAAGCCGTCGTTCGTGATCTGCTGCTGCGCGCTTCCGTCGGGGCGCATGCGCCATATCTGCATCCGTCCGCTGCGCGTCGAGTTGAAGTAAATGAATGTACCGTCGGGCGTGTACTCCGGACCATCGTCCAGGCCCGTGGTAGATGTAAGACGGATTTCTTCGCCGCCCGCGGAGGGAATCTTGTAGACGTCGAAGTCACCATTTCGCTGTCCGGTGAATACGAGCCAGCGGCGGTCGGGCGACCAGCCGTGCAGATACGACGGTCCCTTTGCGGTGACGCGCTTCGGCGTGCCCAGGCCAACCGGAACCGTGTACACGATCGAAGCGCCACTGTCCTCCACCGCGTGATTGCTGATGCCGAGCATGCGCCCGTCGAACGAAAGCACATGGTCGTTGTTGTTGCGCGTCGCAAAGCCGGTGTTGATCGTGTCCGTGGATCGTGAAGCAAGGGCGAACCGGAGGAGACGGCCCTCCTGCGCGTAAATGAGCGCTTTTCCGTCGGGCGTCCAGTTGGGCGCCTGGAAGGATCCGCGATAGCTGTGCACGATCGTCGCGTTCCCGCTCGCGACATCGAGGATCTCGAGATTGCTTCCGATGTAGTCGCGGTAGGCGACGAAACCCGGTCGCGGCGGGGTAGTGATGCGGACGTTGGTGAATGCGGCGCGCTCGGTCACGGTGTCGTTGTGCGCGCAGACGAAGAGGCCGACATACACCGTATCCGGCAAAGAAACCCCGCTGAGCTCCTGGGTTGCCAGCGTATCGCCAAACCGCGCCACGGACATGATGTAGACCCCGTCGCGGCGCTCGAGCTGAATCACGGCATCAGCATTCGGAAGGCTGTCGCGCGATTTCTCCTCCTCGGTTGTTCCCCCGGTGGCGCGACGGAACTGGAGTGACATCAGGCCGTTCCCGTGGAGGGCGGCGGTGACGTGCGCGCTGCGGGTCTCGAGAGAGGGACGAATCGTCCACCCGATCTTCCGGTGTGGATCCCCACCCGCGCCGAGGAAGCGCGCGCGCGTCGACAGAATGAAGTTGCCGGTCATCCGCTTCCAGACGAAATGGAAATCGTCGTGGTCGCCCCACATGTTCTGGCCGGAGCCGGCGATCAAATACCTCTGTTGGCCCGGATCATAGCTGACGGATCCTGGTCGGCTCGGGCTGCCCACGTCCGAGTGTGAATCGAACATCCCGATCGGGTTCTGGGCGCCGAGCGCGGTGCCGAACAGGACGAAGCTCATGAGGGCCGATCGTGTGGCTTGCATTTTCATCGCGATGCCCGGGGAAACACGCCTTCGGTTAAGGTGCGAGGCCGGTCCGCGGGACGCAAGGACATCCGATCGTATCGGATAATGGACTTTATTGCGGGGGAAGAGTCCGTCGGTGCCGTCGGATCGTCCTGGTGTCTCGAAGTCGCTGTCGCGTTGCGCATTTTCCGCATTTGACAGCTTTTGAACATTGGAGTATGATAGGCCGCCCTGGATGGAAATGGATTCGACGAGGCTTTTCTTTACAGAGGTTGTGTTGTCAGCGCTGAGCGATGTACCTGAAGTTCTCTCCACGATACACTCGTGACGCTCGCGGGCATCCTCCAACGTACAATCGAGCCTGCGCTCCGTTCAGAGCGAGGGTTTCCCTCGGTAGCATCTGTACGATACAGTCGAGCGGCCCGTTAGAGCCTGACTCGGTGTCCACCAAAACCCGGTACACGTCGTTATGAAAAGAAGACTGGTCATGATGTTGATGGGAACGTTCCTTGTTGCCGCGCAGGCCTTGGCGCAGCAGACCCCGGTGACGGGCAAGGTGACCGATGAACAAGGCACGCCATTGCCCGCTGTCTCGGTTGTCATCAAGGGCACCACGATAGGCACCTCCACCAACGACGCGGGCGTTTACTCGATCCGCGCCACTCCAGGTCAGGTCCTGCAATTCCGCCGCATCGGCGCGCTGCCGGTAGAACGAACTGTCGGTGCCGACGCAACCATGAACGTCCAGCTGCAGCGCGCAGTCACTTCGCTCAATGCGGTAGTCGTGACGGCATTGGGCGAGACAGCAGCCAAGCGATCGCTCGGAACGGCTCA
>DASXYR010000069.1:0-8322 GCA_036502385.1 Gemmatimonadaceae bacterium | reverse complement strand
GGCGTCGGAGCCGAATTCGCTGCAGAGATTGGTTGCGGCGGTCTCACCCAAGCCACGTGAACGACATCGTTGTTGGGCCGGACTCCGACGTGGGTCTGGGCCGTCGCATACAGCGCCGCCGCGACCAGCGCCGAATGACCGGTAACGCTCGCGATCGTTCCCCCAACCGACCGCCTTGGCTTGAAGCGCGACTCCAGCAGCCGTTCGAGCATTTCGTCTCCGAGTTGACGTCGCTCTCAACCTCTCGGAGTTCTACACAACAAGGAATAGCGCGCGCGTTACGTCCAAATGAAATGCCAATAACACGCGCATTAGCGCATCGTTAAGCCGTCAGGATTTCTGATCGGTCGCCACCAGCGGCAGCGTAACGGTGAAGAGGCTGCCACGCCCGAGACGGGACGACGCGGTGAGCGTTCCTCCGTGCGCCTGTGCGATCCACTGGCTTATTGCCAATCCCAAGCCAAAGCCGCCGCGTTCAGACATCCTCGATCGAACGCGATCGGCGCGCCAGAACCGCTCGAAGATGTGCGGAAAATCCGCCGCCGAAATTCCGATTCCGGTGTCGCGCACTGCAAACGTCACGTTGTCCGGATGCCGTCCCAGTCCAAGCTCGACCTTGCCGCCGGAAGGCGTGTACTTGATGGCGTTCGTCACAAGGTTGAGAAAGAGCTGGCGAAGCCGCGTGCGATCCGCCATGACCACGACATCGGCGGTGAACGGCAGGTTGACGGTCACATCCTGCGCCTCTCCGAGGATCAGCGCGGTCTCGTAAACTTCCTGGACGAGTGGCTGTAGCTCCACCGGCTCGCGATGTATGTCGAACCTTCCCTCATCCGCGCGCGCCAGCGTGAGCAGACTCTCGACGAGATCTGTCATGCGCCTCACCTCCTGGAGCGCTTCCTCGAGCGCCACCATCCGCTCGTTCTGGCTGGAGCTCTCCATCATCGCTCTCTCGACGTCGGCGCGCAGAACCGCGAGCGGCGTCTTCAGCTCGTGACTCGCATCCGCCGTGAATCGCCGCAAGGCACCGAACGATGTCTCCAGGCGTCCGATCATCGCGTTCAGCGTCGTCACCAGATCGCCGAAATCCGTGGTTTCCTCGCTCAGCGCAAGCCGTCGATGCAGACTGCGGCCGTCGGTGATGGCCGCCACCTCGTTGGTGATCTCCGCCAGCTGCCGCTGCGTTCGACCCAATGACAGGAAGGCCCCGATACCAGCGACAACGATGATTATCGGTACGATCAGCGCGGAATCGATGAGGTATTCGCGCGGGACCGTGCTGGCTCGCGTAGCCGCCGCGCCCGACGCGATCCGGCTCAGGCCGTCGGGAGTTCCCGGAAGCGTATGCGAGACGAAAAGCACCTTCTCCTGCAGCGAATCGAGCGAGAAGATCAGCGCCTCTCCCGACTTGGGAAGATCCGCGAGCTGTGTTTGAAGCGTCGCCATGTCGTCGGTTTTTAGCCGCAATACATCGCTCGATCGGTACACAGCTCGCCCAAGCGTGTCCACGACGACTATGTATCCCGGCACGGCCTGGAGTCGATCCACCACCTTGTAAGTGAGGCGCTGTATGAGCGCTGTGTCGCGCGTGGCAACGATGCTGTCACCGGCCCGCGAGGCGTCCGTGATGACGCGGGCCGCGAGATCCCCCTCCGCTGCGGCATACTGGGCGATGTCATGGTAAACGGCGTTATTCCTGGCGGTGAGCACTGCCAGGAACAGTGTGACCGCCACCGTGATCATGCCCGCTACGAAAGCCGCCGTCAGCTTGACGCGTGTCGAGACCACCGCGCGCTAGCCCCCCTTTCCGGATCCACTCTCATCGCGGATCACGTACCCTACCCCACGGATGGTGTGTATGAGCTTCTTTGCGCTGCTCGCGTCGATCTTTTTCCGCAGATGATTTATCACGACATCGACGATGTTGGTGCCAGGGTCAAAGTGGTATCCCCACGCATATTCGGTGATCAGTGTTCTGCTCATCACTCGCCCCGCATGGCGCATTAGGTACTCGAGGACGGTGTACTCCTTCGGAGTGAGCTCGATCGCGTGACCACCGCGACCGACTTCGCGCGTATCCAGGTTGAGCGTCAGATCGAGCACCTTGAGCGCCGGTGCCAGCCGCGCGCGCGGCCGGCGCGACAGCGCTTCCACTCTCGCAAGCAGCTCCTCGAATGCGAAGGGCTTGGTGACGTAATCGTCCGCTCCGGCGCGCAGCGTCTCCACCTTTGAATCGACGGCGTCCTGCGCCGTAAGAATCAGGACAGGCCTGTCGAAGCCGCGCGCACGAAGGTCGTGCAACACCTGGGACCCCGATTTCCCCGGAAGCCGCATGTCGAGCACGATGACGTCGTACTCCTCGGCAATCGCGCGGGCCTCGCCTTCATCGCCGTTCGCGACGAGATCGACGCCCCAGCGCTGCTCCTCAAAGCCTCGCTTGACGAATTGGCCGACGGTAGGATCGTCTTCGATTACCAGGATTTTCATTGGGCGGGATGCACTTCGGCCACGAAAAAAGAAAGCGGGGACGCATGCTGCGTCTCCGCTTAACTTACCGGCCGGCTAGACGCGGTTCAACGCGCGTCGTCGGTCCTCAGTTGGCCGGAATCTGACCCCAGGTCGACTTTTGCACCTGCAGCTTCGGCGATGCCCCGCGTGCGAGCGCGGCGTCGTAATGGACACTGGCGCCAGCGCCGACGTAGAAAATCTTCGAGACGATGGCGCCGTAAAAGTCACTGCTACCGTAACCGTATACGATGCGGTCGGGCGCATAGATCGAGTAGGATGCATCCGCTCCGCCCGTGACGCCCCAGTAGTTCGTCTTCGCTGGATTGGTGGGAGTTCCACACGCCGTGACCGACAGGGCCGTCTCGGAGTGGGTTCCGTTGACGAACGTGCCTCCTGCCGAAAAAATGGAATCCTGAACCATGAGCTCGACGTGCGAATTGGCGGGTATCGTGATATTGGCATTGCTCGGGAATACAACCGATTTGAAGAAGTAATTCTGACTTAGAGTCATGTTCGTGGTCACGGTCAGAACCCCATTGCCGGTGTAGCCCACGGCCGCCAATTCCGGCGTCACCGGTGCGTATCCCGTCGTCGGGCAAGCGACCGGGTCGTAAGGAGGTATCGGCGCGGCGCCGGCGGTTTGCGTTCCCGTGATGTTTATCCCACCAGGAGGACCTCGCGTAATCGTGGCGCCGGCAGACAGATTCCCTTTGACCGTTCCCTTCTGAATATTGATGTACTTGTTCGATGCAACGTCGGCCGAGCCGTTCGCCGTCGCCGGAGAATACGGCGCCACATCGGAATCGAACGCGTCTATCACACCGGCCTGGTCCAGCCACACTAATGAGTCGCCGTAGACGGCGCGAGTGAACACCGGCACTCCGCCTACCGCGCCCATCACAGTGCTGAGGCCTCCATTAAATCCTGTTCGCCGACCCTGGACAACGACGTTGTATTCCTGGAGCCCGCCATTGTCGACGCGGTAGATCACCGCGCGATACTTGCCGCTGTTGCCGCTGGTCGGCAGTGTTTGCCACCCGAGATCCAGGCTGTCGCCCGGATTGAGGGCTTTGACGGCCGCGACGGGCCACGAGCCATAGGTCTGACGCAGCCCCGCATCCGCGGCGTACTCAGCGAGCGTTGACTCACGCACCGCGCGCGACGTGCGTCTCTCGTCGGAGGACGTCGCGAGGGACGCTATGACGATGATGCTCATGACCGCAACCGCGAATACCACCATCGGGAGCACAAACCCCTCGCGGCTGTTCGTCGATTTACCCAGATGAGTTGCGGACATTCTATCCTCGGCTTCTTGCATGCGATGCACTATGAAGGCTTTAGCGGCGGACGGCGACTTTTGTTGTCACTGAATCGTGCTGATACGGGGAGCTTGAACCGGGCGTAGTCTTGAAGCTTTCCGTCCGCAGCGTAAACGCCACGCTCCCCACCGCTGCGGGGTTTGCGGTGACCGCTCCGAGGGTGTCGTAGTATGTAAACGCCAGACCATTCGATGCCGGAGCCAGAAGCGGTCCGGTCAGCAGCTCATACGCTGCAGCCGCTCCGACCTTCCTTCCAAGCCACCAACGGCTGTTCTGTTGGAACTCCGCGTATTGCACGCGGCGAAAGGACCGAAACGGCGCGCCGATCTTGATATATGAAGTATCCGTGCTCGCAGTGACGGCGAATTCAACGACGACATCTGGCGGACGCGCCCCAGGCCACGCACAGGCGGCGACTCCCATGACTGCTGGCGTTCCAACGGCAGTGATTCTGAGCTTGTTCCATTGCCCGCGACCGAGCTGATAGACCAGCGCAGTATCGTCAACGGTAGCTTGAATGTTTCCGCCGGTCTTCCACAGCCCGTAGCGGGCCAAAGTGGGGTGTTTGCCGCATACCGTACCAAGCCCACGAAACGAGCGGATGGTGACGGCGTTGGCGCCCAGCACGGCAAAGGGGCTGCCGGCGACAGCGGCCTGCCTCAGGTCCCACGATAGAAGCTCGCCCGCTTCGCGTGCGGTTTCACGCACATCCACCTGTTCGCGCTGTTTCCTGTACCCACGTCCCTGCACGATCAGCAGCTGGACGACGCTGCTGAGGACGATCATGCCGACGACCAGCGCGACGAGCACCTCGATCATCGTAAAGCCACCCCGGACGCGACCTCTCGAGAGGTACCGCGGTGTGCTCATTGGATCTTTGTATCGGCAAGATAGACTGTAATCGTGTCAGCGTACATCGTGCCGGGGTTGACCAGACCTCGACGTTGTGCAATCAGTGCGAGTTTCTGTGACTTGGAATTGACTGTCGTAATGGTCCAGGAGACCGAGCGCCCGCGAATTGTCGCGGAGCCATTGGCGACGTTCTGATAGCCCTTTGCAATGAGACTGTCCGTCACCTGCTGGACGTCGGCCGAGTACTGCAGGTCTTGCTTGGCCTTTCCCATTTGCGAAAGTCCCAGCGCAGCCGCACCCGACAGCCCCAACAGGACGAGTGAAAGCAAAGTCACTGAGACGATGACTTCGACGAGCGAAAATCCGTCGCGGTTATCGGCCACCTTGGATCGGCTCATCGAAGGATCTTTCCGAGCGATGCCGTCGTCAGCGTGTCTGCTTTGTCGGCGGCTGTAAAGATGATCTGAGCGTCGGCAGATTCGCAGGGCGGGATAGTAGACGGCATGCCGCGCGCGTCAAAGCACAACAGGCTGCGGTTGCTCGTCATCACCAGGCCCGGCTCGCTCAAATCGCGTACATACCATATGGTGCCGCGCTGACCCGTCCCGGTTCCGCTTGTGTCGACATCCACCCAGAAGCGCCTTGACGACGCATTGATGTGAAGCTGCGCAACCCGCCCGTACCGCACGGCCGTGCTGCGCGCGAGAGAATGGGCGGTCGCGAATTGATCTACCGCGATCTGTGTGGTGCGCCGACGAAGCTCACCGGAAAGCCGGGCGATGCCGGTCGCCGCCAAGATGGCGAGGAGCGACATAGTGATGACTAGCTCGAGCAGCGAGAAGCCGCGTCGATCGTCCCGGTTCGGCATGAGCAGGTCCTCGTGGTGATGCTCCCCGGTCGCCCGACGCTGCGCGTCGAGCTAGGTCTCCGAAGGAGGAGGTAACAACGCTCTCAGAGCCGCCATCCGCCATTCAGCGGCGTAGGCTCTGCTGTAGTAAATGACTGTTTGTCCTGCTCAGAAAGTCACTCAAATCTGGAGAAGAATTCATAAAGGCTGCGCACATTTTCGCAGGCCTCGGAAGCGACTCCTAACTCCCTGTCGTGACACCCATCCGCGAGGTTAAACGGCCGCCTCGCCAGAAGCTTTACGAATAAAGAATCAGCGAATGAACCCCCGATCGGGTCGCGCGGTGGACGAGGTCTTGGGTTTCTTTGCCACCAGCGCAATCGATGCCGAGTCCGTTCGCGTTTTGACGATTGTCTCTTGTGAGCCCCCGGGATTTCCTGCGGCGTCATTGCAATCACGCGCAGGTGTTCCGTCTTCGGTTACGCATGGGGAGCGCAACAGCCTGGCGCCCCCGCCGCTTTTCGCTCGCACCGCACAATCGCGCGACGCGGCTCCACTGTTTCCCACGCACGACCCAGTCACCTGACTGAGCTCCTGCCGAGTCTCGCTGCGATGCGAGACGGAATACATCAAGGCTGCCAGAGAAGACACCGCCACCGCGAGCAGCAGGACGGCGAGCAACAGCTCACCGACTATGAGCCCGCGGTGGCTCTCTCGTTCGGGGTGAACGTCGGCCGCCACTACTAGTATTCCACCCAGTTGTCGACCCATGTATTACGGAGGGTCACAAGCGCACCCATGGTGGTCGTCGCCTTCGCGACTTCACACGAGTCGTATTGATATTTCTTGGTACCGTTGGCGGTTGAAGGGTCCGGCACGGGAATACCGAGCTTAACGTTTAGGCCACTGACTGTCGCGCCGGCCATTACCGAGTCCGTACCACTACCACCGTTGTTTCCGTTCGACGTGATGTTACCGCCGACGAGGAGCACCCCGTGCCAGGTGAGGTTTCCGTTGATCGAAACGTTGCCGGTGGCGATGATCATTCCACGGCCGGAGTTCGGTATGGAATAGTCCGTGGCATTGATACGGATGATCGGATAGTACGTGGAATCAGCGGCGAACGCCGACCATGGCGGAAATGTCCCGCCAGGAATCACGATCGTTGGAGTGATCTGGTTCCCATTTACAATCCCGTTCCAGTCGATCTCGACTGAATCCGGCGCGACAGAATCAACCGGTGGATTGCCCACGGCCACCACCTTTCCGGAATACCCGGGATTCACGGGCACCACTACGCCAGCCACCGCTGCGGAATCACCGCACATGTCGATTCCTCCGAGCGTGCCGGCATTACCATTTTTCTGCAGACCGGAGAGCGCTGTCCATCCAGCGAGAACCTGCATCGGAGCTGGCTCCCACAAGACATATTGCGCGACGGTACGAACGCCCTGCGTGGTTCCCGCATAAGCGCCCACAGTTTCAGTGCCCTTTGCCCGTATCACGTAAAGGCCGGACTGAGAGCCAGTGGGCGGTCGGAGCCGGGTCAGCGAAACGTCGGCGTAGCCGCCCGTCATGTTGATGCGAACGCTCTCGGTGGCTCCGGGAACTCTCGTGTAGGTCGGACTTCCCTTCAGCAGCGAATCGCGGCGCACGAGGTAGAGCTCGAGGCCTTGCTCGGCGATTCGGAACGCAGAGACCTGTGACTTCTGATCTGCGACCGACCGGCGCTCGGCACTCACCAGTGAAAAGCCGCCAGCGAGCATGATCGTGAGAAGCGCTATGACGAGAACCGCAAACGGGATCGCGAATCCGCGACGTTCGGCATTATTCAGCATATGATCAGTGGTCTCGGCTAATTTGTGCGGTTCTTGAAGAAAACCGCGGTTGTGAATGTCGCGTTCTCGGGTGCTGACTTCGTTGCGGCAATGTTCTCGCTGGTGCCGTCGAGGTGCAGCTCGAGCCCACGAATGTCGGACAGAACTGCCGGCGGCGCCGCCTGCGCGACTGATCCACCGTTGACAACAAAGAACTTCCAGCTGGCGGTGTTCGCGAACGGAGCTACGAGCTCCTCGGAGGACAATCCACCGTTCGGTGCGATCACTGTGCGATAAAGCCCAAGCTTGCCTGGTATCGCCGTGGAGGCCTTGAACTCGTAACGGACTTTCTGATACAGGAAGACCGGCGTCCCCAAGCCAGCTCCAGCCGGCAGTACCGGCGTCACTTGAACGACTTTCCCATTCGTGACGGTCGTTACGTTTTTTGCCAGACAGACGGCGGGAAGCCCGGGCGCTTCCGTGGCCGGATTCTCGACATATGAGTAGGCACCGGTTTGGAAGTTCCTCCATGCATAACCGTACACGCCCCCGGTCGCGACGCTGGTCGCATTCGCGTAGGTCGTGGAGTCAACAGGCAGCAGCGTGATCTGCGTTACCCCGCCCTGTGTATCACACATGACACCGATCGCGAACGGAATCCGCAGCGTCAACGAAGTCGAACTCGCGGCAACGACGCCGCCAGTGGCCTCGATCATTCTGAAGTCCGATATGACTCGGTTGAGGGAAGCTCGCGACACGTTGCGCGCGGCGTTTCCCATCCCCTGCCTGTCGAAAAAGGCTCCCTGGGTGGTGATCAGCTTCGTGCAAAGTGTTCCGATAATCGCAAAGAGCACCACACCGACCAGCAGCTCGATGAGTGTGAAGGCGCGGCGGGCGCGAAAAGTTGAGTTTCTCATTGGCATGTCTTGCAAAGGGCTTTACTTGTGCGCGCCTTCGTGCGGATGAAGGTCACAGTGTC
>DASXYR010000068.1:0-2719 GCA_036502385.1 Gemmatimonadaceae bacterium | reverse complement strand
GAAAATCCTAGCGCCGGGCGCTTCTTGAAGTGTGTCAACGCATCGCTGACAACTTCGGCATCCTGGATCGTCAGCTCCTTGTGGTTCAGCAGCCGATCTACCGCCAAGGCGATTTGCTCCGCGGTCCGGTCATACACCGCGTCGAGTACCCATAGCGCCTCCGCCAGGACCAGATGCGACACCCAGGCCCCTGGGGCTATAAAAGACTCAGCGACTTTTACCTGATCGAGATCGTCGCGAACCAACAGCCGAACCAGAACATTTGTATCAACGGCGCGCATGCTTCTTGCGGATGTATTTCCGAATCGCCTCTTTTGGGTCTATTGGCGCCTGTGGATCATGACCCGCGGGGAACAAGACACTGTGCACCTCTTCAGAGGTGTAACGTCCCGCTCGACGCACGACCACCTGATCGCCTTGCTCGTCCCATTCCAAAACGGAGCCTGGCCCCACCCCCAGTCGCTGACGAACCTCGGCCGGTACGGATATTTGCCCCTGAGCCGTTAGCTTGGATTTTGCGATCGTCATCATTCTACATTACCAGGGTAATGAGACTATGGCAATTACACAGAAGCAGCCCACGGACAAGCGTCAGAGTTCCCTGGGGAACGCGGGAGACGTGCAGGGGCTGGCTGTAGCAGTTCCAGCGCTCCGAAACCGCATGGGACGACCAGAACCGAACTCCGGTCGCCGAGGCATTACCCGCGCTCGCCTCCGTGGGCTTCAACCTGTCGGCATCCGATGCCGATGCGCGTACTTGTTCCGCCCGCCGGCCATACCGAAATCCCTGAGGAATTGAGCGATGAAAAAGCGCACTGACAATGAACACGGTCCGCGTCATGTCACTCCGGCGGGACGCAGTGTGTTTTATGATCTCGGCTTCGATGAAGCCGAGGCCCGTGTGCTCGAGATGCGGGCCGATCAGATGGCCGCACTGCGCGAGCACATCGAGAAGAGAGGCTGGACTCAGAGCGAGGGTCGGCACCCGGACGAGCCGCATCCGCCGCGCACCAACCCTCGGCATCGGGAATTGCACCGAAATGCACAGCACTTGCGGCGCAAGCGCGATGGCGGTGTGAGCTGGAGCAGCGCACATCTGCGAACCAGTGCTCGTCTCGTGAATAGTGCACCCCGGCAAGGCCCGCATTCCCTTCACAAATCACGTAATCTCATCAGCCCGCTGTTGCCCACAGTGCCGTGATGCCAGAACTGTCCATGGACCACCGCTGCGGTACCCGTGTTCCATGCGACTTGCGCGTACTGGTGATGGTTCATCCCGCTGTCTTTGGTCCAGGGGTGCTGTTGAATGTCAGTACAAGCGGAGCCCTGTTACAAACGCCGCTGGTCCTGAATCCTCTGACACAGATCGAGCTCGAGGTCGAGGGTCCAGGCATGCCCAGATCATCTATTATGGCCTCCATAACACGCCGCGAGGTTAATCAGTATGGAGTGGCGTTCCGCGGTACCAACCATACGGCCATCGACAGAATGTTACGGCTGGCCCGGAGCCAGGCTGAGGCAGTGCATGTGGCGAGCCCTGGCTAGTCTAGAGCCCGAGGCGTGTGCGGACCTGAGGTTCGATCTCCAACACCCAGAAGCCGCTGTTGCCGGCAGCATAAATGAGTCCCCGCGCGAGTCGTAGTACCCAACGCCAGCGTGCACCAACGACCCATGATTGAAGTACGCCACCCCGCTCGGAGTCTTGGGTTGGCGGATGTCGAAGATCCGGAGACCCGCACTGCCAGAATTCACTGCCGCGAATTTCGCGTCGAAGGGATTGTCGATCGAGTGGTAGGCGATCGAGGGGTCACAACTTTATCCATGCACCATTGAGGCTTCCGAGGCCGAAAAGTCCAAGACAACCGAGGCCAAGGCAGCTGCCGTTCGGGCCAGCGCACAACGCGACTCAACCGCCGCCGACCAAGATGCTGCGCGCCGCTCGTCCTGCCTAACCGATACCGGCCCCCGGTTACCGGTCAGCCCGGGCCAGTGCGCGACCTATTAGACGGCAGATTGAGGCAATGACCTCAGGCTGACTCGCCGCGAAGGGGTTGGTACTGCCCAGCGACGCCTAGCCATTGCCAGGAGTGCGATGGCGACGCAGGGCCGTCGCGGCCCGCGAGACCACATCGACCCTGCGTCGCCCTTTTATGGCTCAGCGTCTATCACGCTGCGCCGATCGCGCACTCAGTTACATGGATTGGTATTGAGGGCATTCAACACTGTCACGGGGGCGGGACCACACCCCAATGAGTTGCAAGAGTCAAATGTCACCAAAGCGCTCTTTCTACACATGATGCCCACGGAGGAGCTGTTGCCGGTGATTTGAGTTTGGCCGCCATTGACCGACATGAGATAGTAGGTCGCACCTGGCACGCTGGGCCAGCTGAATGTGAATCTCTCCAGCGAATCGCCCACAATCGTCGGTCCCGTTACTGTTACGGTGGGCGCCGGCAGCGAAGGCGGCGGCGTGGGACATGTCGTCAGTGGCGTTCCGCCCAGATTCTCCTGAAACAGGATATAGGGCTGAATGCCGCTCTCGTAGGAGCATATGACCCCCAATGACAGGTTGTTCGACTCCGCGGTCGTTGAGTTCAACCCCGTGCCGTAGGAAAGGAAAGACGTGTTCACCCCATTGCCGATTGACAGTTTGGTGGTAATCACCGTTCCCGAGCCGAAGGTGGCTTGCGCGCCGTTGTAGTCGCCGAAGACGTTGAAT
>DASXYR010000067.1:0-1685 GCA_036502385.1 Gemmatimonadaceae bacterium | reverse complement strand
TGAGGTGCGCGAGATCGCCCCGACGCTGCCGGTGGTGATGGTCACCAAGAGCGAAGAGGACTCGACGCTCAAGGAAGCCATTGGCGCCAACATTCGCGATTATCTCGTCAAGCCGATCAATCCGCGGCAGGTGCTGACAGTGGTGACGCGGATTCTCGAAGGTCCGCGCATCCGCCAGCAGGCGATTGCGCGCAGCTTCGTCGAGAGATTCCGCGCAATCGAGCTGGAGCGCGACCACAACCTCGATTGGCGCGGCTGGATCGACCGCTACGACGAGCTGATGCGGTGGGATGTCGACCTCGCGGCGGCCGGCGAGATGGGACTCTACGAATCGCTGCAGGGTCTCTATCCCGACATGCACCGTGAATTCGCCTCGTACATGAAGGGAGCGTACCCCGAGTGGCTCAAGAACCTCGAGGGGAATCGCCCGCCGCTCTCGATCGACATCGTTGCCGAGTTCCTGCTGCCGATTCTCGAGCGCGACAAGGCTGCGGTGTTCATCGTCGTCGATTGTCTGCGGCTGGATCAGTGGCGCGTCCTCGAGCCGCTCCTCGCGCCCTTCTTCGACGTCGAGACGACGCACTATTTCGCCGTGCTCCCGACCGCCACGCCGTACTCGCGCAACTCCTTGTTCAGCGGGCTCTTTCCCGGCGAGATCGCCGCTCGGCTCCCCGACTGGTGGGGTAACGCCGATCGCGAGGACGAATCCCTCAATGCGCATGAGAAGGAGCTGCTCGAATCGCATCTCGAGGAGATTTGCGGAAAGACGCCTGTTCGCTACCAGAAGATCTCGACCGCCGGCAACTCCGACGAGCTCGAGCGACATCTGGGTACAGCGATCGGTCCCGAGGGTGTGAGCGCGTTCGTCTTCAACTTCGTCGATCTGCTGACGCACGGACGCAGCGAATCGCAGATCCTGTACGAAGTCGCGCGCGACGAGATCGCGTTGCGGCAGATCACCCGGCAGTGGTTCCAGCGGTCGGCACTCTTTAGCGTTTTGAAAGAGGCGTCGCGACGGAAGATCTCCGTGCTGCTCACAACCGATCACGGCTCTATCCATTGCAACACGCCCGCGACGGTCTACGCCAAGCGCGACGCAAGCGCGAATCTTCGCTACAAGTTCGGCGAGGACCTGCGCGCCGAACGTCCGGATCAGGCGCTGCTCTTTCCGAGTGAAGACATGCTGCGCCTGCCGCGACGCGGTGGTGGAGGCAATACGCTCCTCGCGACGAATGACTGCTTCTTCGTGTATCCAACAAAGCTGCGCGAGTACCAGAGCCGCTACCGCGGATCCTTCCTCCACGGCGGCGTGACGCCGGAGGAAGTAATTCTCCCGTTGGCGCTGTTGACACCGCGCAGGTAGAGGATTGAGGGGAGCGGGAAGCGGGAAGCGGCAACAACTTGCCAAATTCGCAAATTGGCTTCCTCGATTCCGCTTTTCCGCCTGCTTTTCTGCCTCCCGCTTCCCGCCTCCCGCCATTGATGCCCGTCTATAAGCGGCTACTCCCATACCTGCGCCCGCACAGCTGGCGCATGGTCATCACGATCGTCGCGAATCTCATTGCGGCGCTGCTCGACGGGTTCTCGATTGCGCTTCTGATTCCGTTCCTCAACATCCTGTTCCACCAGCCCGCGACGGCTATCCCGAACGGGATGGTCGCGAAGCTTATCAACGCCGCGATCGG
>DASXYR010000066.1:0-2811 GCA_036502385.1 Gemmatimonadaceae bacterium | reverse complement strand
CGAACTGGCTGAGCTCATTCGACGCCACGATAAGCGCTTGCCGATGACGCGCACTCGTAAGCATCGGAAGATCAGGACTAATATCGCCATAGTTGCCGGCTATCAATCGGTTGGTTACGTCAAGCAATTCCTGAAGACCGGTTCCCATTTCAGCGCTTACGAAGACCAGATCGTTTCCTGCCTCTTCGTCTCTAGTTATTACTAAATCGGTCTTAGTCCACACCCGGACGATCGGGGCATTTGATAGCTTGCCGACTACAGTAACCGTTTGTACGAGACCCGCTGCATCCTCGGCGCAAGCGAGTACGACGTGAGCACCGACGAGATACCGCTCACTCACCTCGATCCCCATGCGCTCGATCGGATCCGAAGACTCTCTAAGACCTGCGGTATCCACCAGCCGCAGCGGGAACTTGCCGCTGTCGATCACGGCCTCGAGGGCATCTCGCGTAGTCCCGGGAATTTCAGTTACGATCGCCCGGGACCTTCCGAGAAGGGCGTTGAAAAGGGATGACTTGCCGGCGTTGGGCGGTCCCGCGATAACCACCAGCGCGCCTTCTCTTATCAGTTCCCCCGCGGTGGCTGTCGCAAGGAGCGAAGCGAGCGAGGTACGCAACTCTCTCACCGCCCGTTCGATTCTCTCTCTAGGTACCGGGCCGTCGTCCTCTTCGGGAAAATCAATGTCATAGGCTATGAGTGCCTCAAGCTCGATCAGATCATCCCTCAACTCGAGCAAACGGCGGGAGAGTCCTCCATCCAGCTGACTAAGAGCTGCGTGCTGCATGGCGCGCGACCGCGCATCTATCAGATCCCCAATGGCTTCCGCCTGAAGGATGTCGAGCTTTCCATTGAGCACGGCTCGGCGCGTGAATTCTCCCGGGAGGGCCTGCCTCGCTCCTGAGGAAATCAGCGCCGCGACGATGGAGGGTGGGACCATAGATCCCCCATGCGTCGAGATTTCGACGGTATCATCGCCTGTAAAGGAGTTCGGAGCGGGAAACAGCGTGACGAGCGCCTGATCGAGCGACCCACTTCCGTCATGGATCGCGCTGAGATGGACAACTCGAGGCTCGGGAGGCCATCCCTGCACGTGCTTCCGTGCAATCGGAAATGCATTCGGACCACTCAGCCTGACAACCGCGAGTGCTCCCCGTCCGATTGGAGTCGCGATTGCGACAATCGTATCGTCGAGCTGCGGAATTCCAGTCGCAGCTCCGGCGGTCACGTGCCCGATGTCGGGAGAACGAAGCTCGTGCCCGGCTCGAGAATCTTCACCAAGGGGTGAAGGGGATGATCTGCCAAGGTTTCTCGGAGTCTGTCAATGGCATCGAAAGCTGTCGACGTGACGTGGTTGAATGTTCCCCAATGGTATGGAATGAAGTATTTGGCTTTGAGTCGTTCGAAGAGCGTAAGTGCGTCAGGACCAGTGAGATGGCCCTTCCGAAATCCTGGCTTCCACCACGGTGCATAGCCGATCGGCAGGAGTGCGAGGTCCAGATTCCTGCTATGTACGTTCAGATGCTTCTCGACGAGGTGAGTTGTGTCGGACACGAGTGCCGTGTCTCCCGCGAAGAAACACGACGTTTTATTAGTAGTAAACAGATACATATTACTTGCACTTCGCCAGCGATCCACGCCATATCGGTTTCCCTTATGCGTCGCTGCTGCGGCTCGAATAGTCACTCCATCGAGCGTGGTCGCCTCACCCGGCGCAAGGGCAACGGCGTGCTTGTATCCCTGTTTGCCGAGCCACTTGGCCACCGCAGGTGGCGCGAAAAGCGGAACATCCATCTGCAGTGCATCCAGCGAGTCGAAGGACAGATGATCCGCGTGGGCATGGGTCAGCACTATCGCGTCGAGCTTCGGCAGCGCATCCAATGCAATCCCGGGAGCACTGACACGTGGCAGAAATTTGCCGAGAGCAGGATCAAAATTGGGATCGGTAAGAAGTCGTTTCCCGCCAATCTCAATTAGTAACGTTGCGTGACCAATATACGTTACACCCAGCATGTTAGCCCGACGGACGCATTTTCGCCCGTTCGCGGGCGAGCAGCCACTGTTGTGGGAGAGCCGCAATATTCTGGGCGGTATAGTACAGATTCAGGCCCGAAGCCATGTTGATCAGCACCACCGTCATCATGACCGGAAACATGTAGCTCATCATCTTTGCCTGCGGATTGGGAGGCGCATTTCGCATTCCGATCCAGGAAAGCAGGTACATCGATGCGCCCATCAGAAGTGGCAGGATGTAGAGGGGATCTTTGATTGAGATATCGTGCAGCCAAAGAAACGGCACGCCCCGAAACTCGATCGTGTTCTGAAACACGAAAAAGAGCGCAAAAAGAATTGGCATCGGTATGAGTGCTGGCAGGCACCCAGTAAGCCCGGCAAAAGGACTCACACCAGCTTCCTGATACACCTTCATTATCGCTTCACGCTGCTGCACCGGATCTTTGTATTTCTTCTGAACTGCGGCGAGCTTGGGTTGAAGCTCCTGCATTTTGAGGCTCGATCGCATCGTACTCTGATTCAGAGGCCAAAGCGCAAGTCGGACCAGGACCCCGAGAATCACCAACACCCAGCCATAGGTCAGGTTGAGCCGATTGTGCATCCAGAGAAGCGCCTGAATCACTTTGGATGCAATCGGATGAACAACGCTTTGAAGAAAACGCCATCCGTAAGGATTGACGTGATCGAAATCCTGACCCATACGCACGAGACGCTGCGACTCCTGCGGTCCCGCGTAGATATCGAACCCGAAGCTGTTATTCTTGATCTCCTGAACTACTGTCGCCGCGCCGGTTGTCGCGA
>DASXYR010000065.1:0-4210 GCA_036502385.1 Gemmatimonadaceae bacterium | reverse complement strand
ACGCCCAGGGTCGTGAGGTTCAGCGCGCCCAGCGCGCGCCGGAGCGTGTGCTCCGTGGATTCGCCCGCCGCCTCAGCCTGCAGAACGGCGATGCTCTTCTTGGTCCATAAGCCCATTAGGAAACTCCGAAAGCGTGGGAAGTCTGAAGTTGGGACACTAAACCTTCGACACTAGCGAGCAGCCAGAAGTTGTGTTGACGCTCAAAGCAATGTCAAGGAAACTACACCGAGTAGTTGGGGGCCTCGCGGGTGATCGTAACGTCGTGGGGGTGCGATTCCCGCAAGCCCGCGGCAGTAATCCTCACAAACTCTGCTTCGGTACGCAGCTGCTCGATGTTTCCGCAACCGACGTAACCCATCCCGCTGCGCAGGCCGCCCACCATCTGAAAGAGTACGTCGCTCACCGGGCCCTTGTACGGAACGCGGCCCTCGATTCCCTCGGGGACGAGCTTCTTCGCCGACATCTCGCCTTCCTGGAAATATCTGTCGGCGCTTCCATCCTGCATCGCCGAGAGGCTTCCCATTCCGCGAATCATCTTGAAGCGGCGGCCCTCCAGCAGAAGCGATTCGCCGGGACTCTCCTCAGTGCCGGCAAGCATGGAACCCATCATCACGCTCGATGCACCGGCGGCGAGAGCTTTTACAATGTCTCCGGAATATTTGATACCACCATCGGCGATCACCGGAATGTCTCCCGCGCCCTCGACGGCGTCGAAGATCGCGGTGAGTTGTGGAACGCCGACGCCGGTGACGATGCGCGTCGTGCAGATTGATCCCGGTCCGACTCCGACTTTTACCGCATCGACCCCGCGCTCGACGAGCGCCCGTGCGCCTTCGCGAGTGGCGACGTTGCCCGCCACCAGCTGCACGTCGGGAAACATCTCACGAACGACCGAAGTTGCTTCCAGGACGCCTTCCGAGTGCCCGTGCGCCGTATCGACGATGAGGACGTCGACGCCCGCATCCACGAGTGCCCGCGCGCGATCGTGATAGTTCGACGCTCCGATCGCCGCGGCAACGCGAAGGCGTCCGTGCTGATCCTTGTTAGCGTCCGGAAAATCTCGGCGCTTATGGATGTCCTTGACTGTGATCAGGCCGCGGAGTTTTCCATCGTTATCGACTACCGGAAGCTTCTCGATGCGGTGCTTGCCCAGTATGGCTTCGGCTTCGTCGAGCGTGGTGCCGACCGGGGCGGTGACAAGATTCTTCGAGGTCATCGCCTCCTGGAGCGGGCGGTCGAGATTTCGCTCGAACTGCAGGTCGCGGTTGGTGATGATTCCGACGAGCTGGCCGTCGCGATTCACGATCGGGACTCCGGAGATCTTGAACCGCTTCATGAGGGCCACCGCTTCGCGCAACGTGCCGTCGGGCGAGAGCGTGATCGGGTTGAGGATCATCCCGCTCTCCGATCGCTTCACGCGATCTACCTCGGCCGCCTGTCGGTCGATCGACATATTCTTGTGAATCACGCCGATTCCGCCGGCGCGCGCCATCGCCATCGCCATGTCGGACTCGGTGACCGTATCCATTGCTGCCGAGGCGAAGGGAACGTTGAGCGAGATTCCACGCGTAAAGAGCGAGGTGGTCGCGACGTCCTTTGGATGAACGAGGGAGTGCCTCGGCGTCAGCAGGACGTCGTCGAAAGTGAGAACGGCTTCGGTTCTGACCCTTGGCGTGGCCGTTTCGGGGGACGTCGATCCCTTGATGCGCGAAAGCCCGCCGCCGGCTTTTGCCGGAGTGGCGGGCTTGCTCGACGGTCTAGTCGTGGTTGCCATAGCTAAATGTATGGCATTGTGCGGGTTGCGTCCAGAGGTCGGGCGCCGTTCTCCGGCCCGAAGTGCGGACCGGAGAACGTCGAGCTTACTACTGGAATACCGGCGCCGGCTGAGCGGGTTCTTCCTTCGGCATCCGGATCTTCGGCGTTTGGCCGAAGTTGTACTGGAACGTCAGGTACGTCGCGCGCACGCCGAACTTCCGCGCTGTAGTCTGCGTCAGATTGTCGTCGCCCGCCACGATGCGGAACTTCATGGTGTCGAACGGATCGGCGAAGCGCACCGCCATGCTCATGTTGTCGCCATCGATCTTTTTCTTGATCGTGATGTTGGTCATCTGCATCGCCGAGAAGCGACCCTTCTCTATGTTCACCGGTGCGCGGTAGAAATAGTTCGCCTGGAGCGATACCGTCGGTGTCAGCTGCGTCGTTCCGTTGAGACGATACGACCAGGTCACAGCGTTGGACGAGAGCGCCGACTGCGAGCCGCCATCCGTCACCATCTTGAAGAGATTGAAGCCGGCGAGGCCGCTGAACTTGGGACCGAGCCTTAGCGAGCCATTGAGATCGGTTCCCCATGAATCGCTCTTCGCCAGATTCTGGAAGCTCACCGAGGTCACTTCGCGGCCATCGATCACGTCCGCCGTATTGATGTCGACGCGGATCACGTCGGTGGTGTGCCGATAGAATGGAGAGAATTGAATCGATCCGAGCGAACCGGAACGGCTCAGTCCGAGCTCGAAAGCGTCGGTGTACTCCGGATTCAGTTTCGGGTTACCGATGAACACGTTCTGCTGGTCGAAGAAGACCGGGAACGGGTTCAGCTCCTGGGTGCCCGGGCGGCGGATACGTCGCGAGTAGCTCATCTTGATCTGACTCGCGTCACTCATCTTGTAGTTGACGATCGCGCTCGGGAACAGGCTGTGGTACTTGTACGGAAAGTCCTCGGCCGAGTTGGCGAGCGTGAAATTGCGGTCCGCGAATTCGGCGCGAAGGCCGCCCTGAAGATCGAACTTCCCGACGCTCTGACTCAATACGCCATAACCGGCGTGCACCTTCTCGTCGAAGTTGAATGAGTTGCTCAGATTGCTGGGCAGCCAGTTGCCGTCACCCAGTGCGTCCTTGCTGACGAGGAAATCCCTGTCCAGCCAACGCTCGGTTTCCTTGACGCCGGTCTCCAGCTTCGTGCTCGCCGTGAGCGGCCGAACGTAGTCGACTTGCGCCGTGAGCTGCCTGGTCAACGCCTTCGTACCATCGCGCTCGCCGGCGATGCGACCACCGGAGATCGTGCCGTCCTGGCTCAGCGGCTGCTGCCAGAGGACGGTGCTGTCGTCGTCACGGGCGCGATTGAACCGCACCTCGCCGGAGAGCTCGTGCTTGCGCGGCTCGAACGTTCTCTTCATCGACAGGGAGTTGTCGAACACGAGACCCTTTGCCGCGTCGTTGCGGAGGAAATCGTACCGGTCGAGAAAGATCTGGTCGGCATCGAGATCGGTGTAGCCCGCGAGCGAATTATCGTACGAGTGCCGCTTGTTCACTGAGAACGCATTCGAGATGACATCTCGGCTGTTCAACTTGTAGTCGATGTTGGTGGAGAAGTTGTGTCCCGCGTTACTGGTCCTTCCATCAATCAGCTGATTGGTGAAAGACATTGGTGCGCCGCTTCCGTCCAGCTGCTCGCGGTCGTTGAGCCCGATGATGCCGCGGTTGTCGGAGTTGAAGCCGTAGGTTCCGAACAACGTGACCGGGCCGCTCTGATAGCCGAGGTTGGTCCCGGCGTTGAAGCGACTGGTATTGGCCGCGCCTGCGTTGAGGCCTCCGCTCATGCCGAGATCGGTGTTCGCCTTCAATACAATGTTGATGATGCCCGCCATTCCTTCCGGATCGTACTTGGCGGAAGGATTGGGAACGACTTCGATGCGCTCGACGATGTTCGCCGGGATCTGCTTGAGATATGCGGCGAGCTGCGCACCGGTGATCGGGGTGGGACGTCCGTTGATCTGGATCGCCACGTTCTCGTTGCCGCGGAGGCTCACCTTGCCATCGCCGTCGACATCAACGGACGGCGTGGCCTGAAGCACCTCGCTCGCGTTCGCAGCCGCGGGAGCAACGTCCTTGGCGCGGTAAGTATTGCGATCGGGCTCGATCACGACGGTCGGCGCCTGACCTTCGACCTGGACGCTTTGCAGCGTGATGGCGATGCGCGTCAGGGTTACGGGTCCGACGTTCGCCTTTGGCGCCGCGTCCGTGATGCTGAAGGTGTAGGTGCGTGGACGGAAACCGATGGCGGTGGTACGAAGGTAGTAGTCGCCGCTGCGAAGGCCCTGGATTCGGAACGATCCATTGGCCTCAGTGATCGCGCCGGTGACGAGCGAGGAATCCTTGCGGCTGCGAATAGCGACCGAGGCGCGGGCGATGGGCTCCTTGGTGGCAGTGTCGA
>DASXYR010000064.1:0-2721 GCA_036502385.1 Gemmatimonadaceae bacterium | reverse complement strand
CTACTTGCAGTGTGCGCGGTGCTCTCGGCCTGCGCGACAGGTTCCGCCAATCACCCAGTCCTCCGGCTCGCGCAATCTACGACCCTCCTTCGCGCCGCTCCCGCGAGCGTGGGAATGGCGCGCGATCTCAACGCCCGCCTCGACTCCATCGTTAGCGTCGGCATCGCGCAGGGCGCCGCACCGGGTGTTGCGCTCGCGGTTGGCCGCTGGGGCCGGCTCGTCCACCTGCGTGCATATGGCCGGATCGACGTCGCGCCCGACGCCCCCGCGGTCACCGACTCAACGCTCTTCGACATGGCGTCGCTCACAAAAGTCGTGGCCACCACGACGGCGGCGATGATTCTCGAGGACGAAGGCAAGCTGAATCTCGACGCACCAGTGCACACCTATCTGCCCGAGCTGAACGCTCCGGACAAATCCGGCATCACGGTGCGGATGATCCTGACCCACAGCGGCGGCTTCGAGGCGTTCGCTGCTCTCTGGCGCGACTACCGCGGGCGTGCGGCGTACCTCGCGCAGATCAACGCGCGGCCGCTCGCGTACACGCCGGGCGACAGCGTGATCTACAGCGATTGGGATTTCGTCCTCGCCGGGTTGATCATCGAGCGCATCACCGGGATGCCGCTCGATGAATTCCTGGCGACGCGCGTCTGGCAGCCGCTGCACCTGACCGACATGCGGTTCAATCCCCTCGCGTCGGGACCAATTCCGGCCGACAGCGCGTGCACCGTCGCGTTTCGCGCCGACAACCCGCTGCTCGCCCGCATCGCGGTGACGGAGATGGACACGGCCTACCGTCACACTCTCGTCCATGGCATAGTGCACGACGAAAACGCGTGCGCGCTTGGCGGCGTCGCCGGACACGCGGGACTCTTTGCCTCGGTGCGCGATGTTGCGGCTTTTTCCCAGATGCTATTGAACGGCGGGGAGTACGCCGGCGTGCGTCTCATCAAAGCGACGACCGTAGCGCGCTGGACCGCGCGCCAGACGCCGCGCTCCAGTCGCGCGATCGGATGGGACACGCCGGAGGGTCGCTCGAGCGCGGGTCATTATTTCTCGGCGCGGTCGTTCGGCCACACCGGCTTCACGGGCACAAGCATCTGGATCGATCCCGAGCGCGGGCTGTTCGTGGTGCTGCTCACCAACCGCGTGGATCCCACTCGAGCGAACATGCGGCACGAGGCTCTGCGGAGAGACGTTGCCGACGCCGTTCAGGCGGCCGTCCTCGACGCGCCATTAATATCCTGGCGGTAGGGGGGCGTTCGGATTCTTGGCGTACGGCATGGCATCCACAACGTCCCGATTCCAGCGCCGAGAATTACTTCCGCGGCGTGTAGGCCTTCTCCAACGCCCTAAGCGTGGAGTTCGGGCTCTCGACTTCGACGATGAGGCGCTGGTAACGCTCGTGATCCAACTCGAGCACGATGGTCTTGTCGGGATCGTGCACGTCGTAGAAGACGATCCCCCCGTTCTCATAGAACGTCCCGGCGGTTAGCACACCGGGCAGCTGAGTCCCGAGGAGCTTGAGCCCGTGCCACCACCCGCGCGCGGCCTCGGTGTCGATCTTCACCGAGCGGATGTGAGTAAGCGGGATCGTGAGACGGCTCTTGAACGACCAGAGCTTGTCGATGCCTTCGACATCGAAGTTGACGAGACCGTCTTCGATTGAGATGCGAACCACGTCCCTATCCCCCGTAGAATCCTGCAATGAAGTTACACGATTTCGGGGCAGCAGATCGCAAAGACATGCTGCACCCAGGGTCGTAGCTCATCGTGCGGCTCCCCGGCTCAACGTTGTGCTGGTAGCCGGTGTCCAACCACACCCATATCGAGGAGCCGTTGTTGCGCAATTTTCGTCGCATCGTGCCAGCATTGTTTTTCATCGCATTGGGTTCCTGCCAAACACTTGCGCCTTCATCCAGCCCGTTAGTCGACCACGCGATCACCGCGGACGACGTGATTCGCGAGTACTACTCGGCGGTCGGAGGCCACGATCGCCTCGTTGCAATCCACAACCGGCGGATGTGGGGTCACTACAACGAAGGAGATCTCCATGCGGCGACGGACATCGCGTGGGCGCGCTCGGGGCTGCGGCGTGTCAACGTCCACGCGCCTGGCTTCGAGTACTCGGAGGGATTCGACGGTCACACGGTGTGGGAGTACAATCATCTCACCAATCACGCCGTCGCCGACACCGGCGCCGCCGAAGCCGCGGGTCGCCGAGGGTCGGAGTTCGATGAATCGGTGGTCGACTATGGGGCGAAGGGTTACACCGTGCTGCTTCTCGGAATGGATTCGGTGGGCGCGAGGCGCGCGTACCGCGTGAGGGTGACGCTCACCGATGGGTGGGTGAAGGATTACTACTTTGATCCCGCGACGCATTTGATACTCGCTCTACGCAAGGCGATGCCGATACACGCGACGGGCGCGCCTGTGGAGAGCCTGACCGAATACAGCGATTGGCGAAGCGAAAGCGGCGTGCTGCAGCCGTACAGCTTCACCGAGCGCGACGTGCGAACGGGACGGACAATGAATACGCTTCGATGGGATCGCATAGAGAGCAACGTCGAGATCTCAGCGGCGGAAGTCGGCGAGCCGGGGAAGTAGCAGCAGTCAGGTGAACCTCCCGCTCTCAACCCCGAGAAACAGCCCCCGCTCAACTCTATCCCGAGCCAGGGTGTCCAACAACACAGACCTATAGGAGCACCGGTGCACGCGTAC
>DASXYR010000063.1:0-2240 GCA_036502385.1 Gemmatimonadaceae bacterium | reverse complement strand
TACACCAGATCAATCTCGAGGACCTGGCTCAGGGAGTCTTCACCGAGGTAGTCGGCAAGCAGACATACGCGTATCCCGACTCACTCGTCGGTACCGACTCCCACACCACCATGATCAACGGCCTTGGCGTCCTTGGCTGGGGGGTAGGTGGCATCGAGGCGGAAGCCGCGATGCTGGGCCAGCCCGTGTCGATGCTCATTCCGGAAGTGGTCGGATTCAAGCTGCACGGGAAGCTGCCGCCGGGCGCGACCGCTACCGATCTCGTTCTCACCGTCACAGAGCAGCTGCGCAAGAAGAAGGTGGTGGGGAAATTCGTGGAGTTCTATGGCGTCGGACTCTCGAGTCTTTCGCTTGCCGACCGCGCGACGATCGGCAATATGGCGCCCGAGTATGGCGCGACGATGGGATTCTTCCCGATCGACGCCGAGACGATTAAGTATCTGCGGTTTACGGGACGCGACGAGGCGCAGGTGCAACTCGTCGAAGCGTACTGCAAGGCGCAGGGGCTTTTCCGCACCGATGACACCCTCGATCCGATTTTCTCGGACACCCTCGAGCTGGATCTCGGGACCGTCGAGCCAAGTCTCGCCGGACCCAAGCGTCCACAGGACAGAGTGCCGCTTCGATCGGCGAAGAAAATGTTCAGAGAAGCTCTGACCGCCGATCTCGATCGCACCGGAACGGTCGCGGCCGTCGCGGCGGCGAAGCAGGCGATGAGCGTCGCTGGATCGCCGCAGCTCTCTGTCTCGGTGATAGCGACCGATCCGGAGGAACAGGCCGCTGTGGATTCAACGGTGCCCGTCGAGATGAACGGACAGAAGTTCTCGATACGTCACGGTTCGGTCGTGATCGCCGCGATCACGAGCTGCACGAATACGTCGAATCCGAGCGTGATGCTCGCCGCGGGATTGCTGGCAAGGAACGCGGTCGCGCAGGGACTGACTACCAAGCCATGGGTGAAGACCAGCCTCGCGCCGGGATCGAAGGTGGTCACCGACTACTTCCGGGCGGCGAAGGTGATGGATGCGCTCGAAAAACTGCGATTCAACGTCGTTGGATTCGGATGCACCACGTGCATCGGAAATTCAGGCCCACTGCCGCAAGCCATCGCCGACGCAGTTGAGGCGAATAAACTCGTAGTAGCGGCGGTGCTCTCGGGGAACCGAAACTTCGAGGGACGCATCAATCCGCTGACGCGCTTCAATTATCTGGCGTCGCCGCCGCTCGTCGTCGCCTACGCGCTGGCCGGCCGGATGGACATCGATTTCAGCTCAGAGCCGTTAGGCGTGGGCAACACCGGCCCTGTGTTCCTGCGGGACATCTGGCCCTCGCCAAAGGAGGTGGAGGACGAGATTCTCCGCTCCGTCAAGGCGGACATGTTCAAGGCGCAGTACTCCAACGTCTTTCACGGCGATGACAACTGGCGCAGCCTTCCGGTTCCCGAGGGTGATCTGTACGCCTGGGATCTGGATTCGACGTACGTCAAGAATCCGCCCTTCTTCGACGGGATGAAGCTCACGCCGCCGGGAATCCACGCGATCACCGCCGGGCGGCTGCTTGGCATGTTCGGCGATTCGATCACGACGGATCACATCTCACCCGCCGGCTCGATACCTGCCTCCAGTCCGGCCGGCAAGTGGCTCATCGAGCACGGCGTCAAGACGACGGACTTCAACTCGTACGGCGCCCGTCGTGGCAATCACGAGGTGATGATGCGGGGCACCTTCGCCAACATCCGGCTGCGGAACGAGCTCGCGCCGGGAACCGAAGGCGGGTGGACGACCCGGAAGCCCGGCGAGAAGGCGATACCGATCTACGACGCGGCGATGGAATACCAGAGTCACGGAATTCCGCTCGTCATCATCGCCGGCAAGGAGTACGGAACGGGTTCGTCACGCGACTGGGCGGCGAAGGGAACGTTGCTACTGGGCGTTCGCGCCGTGATCGCGGAATCGTTCGAGAGGATCCACCGCTCGAATCTTGTCGGCATGGGAGTGCTGCCGCTCGAGTTCATGCCGGGCGAAACGCGATCGACTCACGGGCTCACCGGCTACGAGTCGTACGATATCCTCGGGATGTCGGAGGAGATGAAGCCACGCGCGGTCGTCACGGTGCGCGTGCGCGCGCCGGATGGGAAGGAGAAGAGCTTTCAGGCAGTCGCTCGAATCGATACGCCGGAAGAGATGAGCTACTACCGCCACGGTGGTATCCTGCCCTACGTGCTCAGGCAATTGGTCGCG
>DASXYR010000062.1:0-2205 GCA_036502385.1 Gemmatimonadaceae bacterium | reverse complement strand
ACTTGAGCGGTTATCGAGTGAACGACGCGTTCACGGCATGCTGTCTGCTCATCCTCTCGTGGCACACTATCTGGAGAAGACAATGACGAATACACCCGTGGACAACGAGCTCCTCCAGCTCGAGAAAAAATACTGGAAGTCGATGCAGGACAAGGACGTCGATACAGCAGTTGCGCTGACGGATAAAACGTGCATCGTAACCGGTGCGCAGGGCGTGTCGCGCATCGATCACGCGACGTACAAGAAGCTGATGACTGACGCAAAGTGGGATTTGCTCAGTTTCGATTTCAGTGAGATACAGACACAGCGCGTGACTGACGACGTCGGCATCGTCGCGTACAAGGTCACGGAAAAGCTGACTGTCGATGGAAAGCCTGTCACGCTTGAAGCGTCGGATTCGTCAACGTGGGTGCGACGTGACGGCAAGTGGCTGTGCGCGGTGCACACCGAAGCACCGAAGGGCGATCCTTACGGCCGCGATCGAAAGGCTTAGTCAGACCGGCTGAGCCAGGCGGCGACCTGCGCCGCAGGGTTTGCGATCTTTGCAATATAAAGTACTTTGAGTGACACAGGAGCAGGGTGTAATCCATGTAATGCTCTCGCCTTTCACCAAAGACTAACGCAAACTCGCAACACCGATGACGCAGCCCTCTTCCGAATTCCTCGACCTTCAGGCAGCACTCGCTGGAGAGTATTCCCTCCAGCGCGAGGTCGGCCGCGGCGGAATGGGAATCGTTTACCTTGCGCGCGACGTTCAGCTCGACCGTGACGTCGCCATCAAGGTCCTCCCGACACATCTGGCGCGCCTCTCCACCGCGCGCGAACGATTCGTGCAGGAGGCGCGCACCGCTGCGGGACTCTCACATCCGCACATCGTTCCGATTCATCGCGTTGGCGAAGCAGACGGCTTCGTCTTTTTCGTCATGAGCTACGTCGAAGGCCAAACATTGGGAGAGCGACTTCGGGAGCACGGTCCGCTCCCGCCAGCCGAGGCCGCGCGCGTCATGCGTGAGGTCGCATGGGCAATCGCATACGCGCACGGCCGCGGAATCGTGCATCGTGACATCAAGCCCGACAACATTCTGCTCGAGGCAGGCACGGGTCGCGCAATGGTGACCGACTTCGGCATTGCCCACGGCGGTGGGAATCCCGGAACCGACGTCGGTAAAATCATGGGCACCGCGCACTTCATGAGTCCGGAGCAGGGCGCGAACAAATCTGTCGATGGACGCAGCGACATTTATTCGCTTGGCGTGGTCGGTTACCTCGCGGTGAGCGGCAGACTTCCATTCGAGGAAGCGAGCGTGCCGGCACTGATCGTGAGACAATCGATGGACACCCCACCGCCGCTTGCAAGCGTCGCTCCTGGTGTTCCCTCGGCGCTCGCAACGGCAATTGATCGCTGTCTCGACTGCGATCCTGACAAACGCTTCCCCGACGGCGAGACACTCGCGGCTACACTCGCGCCGTCCGATGCGCGCTCGGCTCTTCCACCTGCGCTGCGAGCATGGCTGGTCGCACAAAATCCGCTGACTATTCCGTACCTCGGCTGGTCCGCAGGGTTCAGCGTGCTCACGCTTGGAAACATTTACGCAAACCTGATCCACAACCCCGGCTCGGGCCCCGGCGACGTCGCCACTCTCTTTACGGCCGCATCATTGCCGGTCTTTCCTATCGTAGGGTTTCACATCAATCAGGCGCGCAAGCAGTTCCTCGCCGGATACACACTCGGCGACCTTCGGTCGGCACTTCAGGTCGCGCAAAAAGAACGGGACGAGAGTGCCGCGCTCGCGCGCCAAGGCGAAAGAAGCATCGGCATTCGCGCGCTGCAACTCGGCACTATCGCCGCAGCGGGGTGGCTCGCGGTCACCGTAGGTCTCCTCATGCTTGGAGTGATTCACGAAAATCGTACACCGATCGCCTGGATCCTCTCGCCGTTTTTCACCACGCTGCTTCTTGGCGCGATAAGCAACGCACTCGATGTTCAATTCATTCCCACGAAAATTCGCAACTGGTGGCAGACCGGCATTCGAGAGCGTCTCTGGAACAGCCGCATCGGAGAGTGGCTCGCGCAGCGACTCGGAGCGCCTCGACAATCTCGAGCGGTGGGTGGCGGAGTTTTCCGGCCTACCGAAGCCGCGCTCGGTATCGCTGCGTCAGAACTTTTCGCGGCACTGCCGGAAGCGTATCGTGTCGAGCTCTTCG
>DASXYR010000061.1:0-2227 GCA_036502385.1 Gemmatimonadaceae bacterium | reverse complement strand
GTTGCAGGGCGAGCTCGTGCGCTACGAAGTGGATTGGCGCGGCCGGTCGTTCGAGACGCGAGTCGAGCCCCTCAGAAGCGCTGATGGTCACATCACGGGCACCGTCGGAATCGCGATCGACATCACCGATCGGAAAACTCTGTACGAGGCGGTGCGAAAGCAGAATGTGTACTTCGCGTCCCTGTTCGAGAGCGCGCCGCAGGCCATCGCGATCCTCGACGAGACCGACCACATCATGCGCGTAAACAGTGAGTTCACCGCGCTGTTCGGATACGCCGAAGCCGAAGCGGTAGGCGCGAGCATCAACGACCTCATCGTTCCGCCAGAATTGGTGCAGGAAGGTGAAAGCTTCACCGCGAAGGTTGCAGCGGGTGAGAGCATCCGGACGGAATCACTCCGCCGCCACAAGGACGGTCACCCGTTCTGGGTGGCGATCGCTGCAACCCCATTCCACGCGGGAGATGAGCCGGCGAGAGTGTATGCGATGTACCACGACATAACCGCGAGAAAAAAGGCGGAGGAAGAGCTCCAGGCATTGTTGCTCGTGGACGAGCTGACCGGCCTCTGGAATCGTCGCGCGTTCATCACGCTCTCGGAGCAGGCGCTCAAACAGGCGATACGGATGGAGCGTGACGTGTTGATGATCTTCATCGACGTAGATCATCTGAAGCAGATCAACGATACGTGGGGCCACCTCGCCGGCGATCGCGCGTTGATCGACACCGCGCGCGTGCTACGCGACAGCGTGCGCGAAGCGGACATAATCGCCCGGCTTGGCGGCGACGAGTTCGTCGCGCTGATGGCGGTGGATTCGGATCAGACCGCCGAGCTGGTCTGCGAGCGCATCAAGGCACGGGTCGCGACCCACAACGTCGAGACTCCACGCGAGCACACTCTCTCCCTCAGCGTCGGCGCAACCCGCTCAAAGGCGGAAGGAATGATGCTGGCCGATCTGCTCGCGCAAGCCGACACCGCGCTCTACGAACAGAAACGGGGACGCGGACGCTCACCCGTATTTTCGGAATAAACTCGGTCGGCTGCGAGACGCTGCCTACGCGCTCTCGCTCTCGCTCTCGCTCTCGCGATAGTACTCGGCGAGACACCAAGTCACCATGTCGCTGAGGAGGACCTTGGTGCGCTCGGTTGACGGATATCGCGCGCCGACATCGTTCACGAGTCCCTGTGCGCTCCGCACTACTCCCTCGCCGGTTTTGCCGCTCGCCTTCATTTCAGATACGTAAGTGCAGACCGCCGCCTGCAGCTCGTCCTTGGTGTAAACACCGGCGGCAAAAACCGACGCGAGAGCCTTCGCGAGACTTATCTCGGCCTCACCCTGCGCATTCCGCGCTTCGCGGTCGCTTCTCCGCTTCGATCCACTCTTTCTGCTCTCGGAGCGACCAGTCATTTGAGGAACGTGCCCCCGGCCGCTCCGAGTGTCAAGAGATGCGCGCTACGGCAGTGCCTTTATCACACCACACGCGATGCGTCCGCCGCTGTTCCCGGCCGGCTGCGACACCTGATCATCGGCGCCCGCATGGACCACGATCGCGCTTCCATCGGCGTCAAAGAGCGACGTCGGCCCGGCAGTCAGCGATACGCGATCGGTGGTGAATGCTACCCTGCCAATTCCGCTGGCCGGGATCACGATGTTCGGAGCGTCGCCGGCGTGAGGACCAGCGGGATTCTGGAGTCCATGTTCCTTACCCAACGGATTGAAGTGTCCGCCCGCCGTCGAGAATGCCGTCGCACCGCCGTCGCATTTCCCGACCTGGTGGAAATGAATTCCGTGCGTGCCGGCCGGCAAGGCGAGGCTCGCGATTTCGACGCTCACCAGTCCGTTCACGTCCTGCGAAAGTTGCGCGGCGCCGATCGGCGCGCCGTTCAGATCATAGATGACAGCAGTCGCCGAGGCCACGGTGTTGGTCATGCGCTGAGCGGCCGAGCACGCGCCGCACATAGCGAGCACAGCGGCAATCTTCAGCGTCAGGAATCTGTTGGGCGGTCTCATTATCGGCTCCGGCGTAGGGTGGGTTGACCGTTGGCGTCAGTTACGGATCTTGAAGCGAGTCCAGAGAACGATGGTCGTGCAGCCCCCGCCGGCGCGCGTGTACTGGGCCGGCGTGTTCGTGTCCTGGTATACCTCGACGGCCACGACTTCATTCGCGTTCACAAAGTTGTTGATGTCCCCCGGCGATGTCGACATCCACGGCATGTCATCGACATAATA
>DASXYR010000060.1:0-6287 GCA_036502385.1 Gemmatimonadaceae bacterium | reverse complement strand
CTCTCCTAAAAGCGGGACTGGTAGTGCCTAGCTCTGTCATTAACATCTCGGCCGCAAGCGGAGTAACGGGTGCAGGGTATTCAGCACGGCCGGATCTCCTGTTCGCCGAGGTGGCTGAAGATTTTCGCGCTTACTCGGTGGGAAACGAGCACCGACACCTCGCTGAAATGCGGGCGGTCACGCGCGAGCTCGGAGGCCGGGACAACGATATTCTCTTTACGCCCCACCTTCTTCCGGTGGCGCGGGGTATCCTGGCGACGATTACAGTTTCAATCATGGACCACTTGGAAGATCCCGCTTCCGTGTGGCGGGACTGCTATAGCGGCGAGCCCTTCATCGAAGTGGCGGATCAGCCACCGTCTCTGCGTGATGTGGTGAGGCGCAACGTAGTGCGAATGAGCGTCACCAAGGCTGCGAATGTTCGGCAGCCAACGCTCATCATCATCTCGGCGATCGACAACCTCGTAAAAGGGGCGGCGGGCCAGGCACTCCAGAACGCCAACGTTCTTTTGGGTTTGAGCGAACAGGCAGGGCTGCCCGCGTGACCCGGGTCGTAAAGATCGGAGGACGGGCTCAGGCCGATCCTCGACTCGTGAGCGTCATCTCCCAGGCATGGAACGATGCGCCCAACTCGCTCTGCATTGTGCACGGTGGCGGAGACGAAGTCTCGTCAATGCAGCGCGCGCTCGGGCGAGAGGCGGCTTTCGTGGGTGGCCGGCGGGTTACTTCGAGGGCCGATCTGGATCTGCTGCGCATGGTGCTCTCCGGTTTAGTGAACAAGAGGCTCGTCAATTCGTTGATTGTAGGCGGAGTCCCCGCCGTCGGGTTGTCGGGTGAAGACGGCGCTCTCATCACTGCCGAAGTCATCAACACGGTTTCTCTTGGCTTTGCCGGACGACCGACGGATATCAACACGCGCCTGCTCCGCGGAATCATGGGCGCGGGAAATCTTCCCATCATCTCTCCTGTTGCCTACAACGGGGAAAGCGGAGAAGGTGGCGCGCTAAACGTCAACGGAGACGACGCGGCCGCGGCTATCGCAGCTGCCATGCGAGCCAACGAGTTGCTTCTTATCGCTGATGTCGAAGGTGTTCGAGGAGAGCATGGCGACATCATCCCTGCGTTGACCGTAGACGTTGCGCGAGAGCTCATCGAAAACGGCACTGCCGCAGGCGGAATGGCCGCAAAACTCGAGTCGGCCCACGCAGCCTTGCTCGCCGGCGTAGAGCGCGTACGAATCTGTGATCTTGCCGGCCTCATCGACAGCGAGCGCGGTAGTTTCATTACTCAATCCCAGGGCGTTGTCACATGACCACCATCTCAATTCCAATCGAAGAGGAAGCCATGCCTGCTCGCGCATCGGCCGAGACCGCGATCCTTGGCACCTACAAGCGCGCGCCGATGGAGTTCGTGGCAGGAGACGGAGTGGAGCTCATCGACGCCGACGGGAAGCGTTACCTGGATTTTGCGAGTGGGATCGCGGTGAACTCACTCGGTTACGGGGATGCGGGAATCGCACGAGCGTTGACTCAGGCACTGAGCACGGGACTGATTCATACATCGAACCTGTATCGCACGTCACCAGGTGAGCAGCTGGCGGCCAGGCTTGTGGACAGCTCGTTCGCGGCAAAGGTCTTTTTCTGCAATTCAGGAGCGGAAGCCAACGAGGGGTCGTTCAAGTTTGCGCGCCGCTGGGCACGTAAGATTGGAACTGATGCAAAGGTCGAGATCATCGCGCTTCGGGGCAGCTTCCATGGAAGACTCTTCGCTTCGCTCGCGGCGACCGATCGTCCATCCTATCGTGCTCCGTTTCGCCCTCTTGCAGGTGGCGTGTCCATTTGCGAGCGCGATCTCGAAGATCTCGATTCGGCGCTGGATGAGGAAACCGTAGCCGCGCTGATAGTGGAGCCCGTGCAGGGCGAAGGAGGCGTGCGCGTCCTCGATCCTGACTTTCTCGAAGGGCTCAGATCAATTACGTCCAAGCGCGACATCGCTCTCATATACGATGAGATCCAGTGTGGCCTTGGACGCACGGGGACTCTGTTTGCGTATCAGAACAGCGGTGTAATTCCCGACATGCTCACTCTCGCGAAGCCGTTGGCAGGCGGCCTTCCGATGGGTGCGGTTCTGGTGTCGGAACAGATTGCCGGAGCGATCGAGCCGGGCGATCATGGCACGACGTTCGGTGGAGGCCCACTTGTATCCGCTGTCGCCCTACACGTTCTGGACCGTTTGTCGGATCCGTTTTTCCTCGAGTCGGTGCGTGAAAAGGGCGCGTGGCTTGGAGAACAGCTCGAAGCCATCGCCCGCCGTTCCGGAAAGGTTCGGGCAATTCGCGGCACCGGATTCATCTGGGGCCTCGACGTCGTCGAGCCGGCAGGCGATATCGTGAAGCGCGGTTGGGACGAAGGGCTTCTTATCCTCACAGCCGGGGAGCACACGCTACGCATCCTACCGCCGCTGATAATGGATCGCGACGCTCTCGCGCGCGGACTCTCGACCATCGAAAAGATTCTGTCACGCTAACAAGTCCGGAGTCGCCAACCGGGCAAGCTACCGCTAACATAACGCAGACTCTCACCAAAGGATTTATGTCATCGACGAGAATATCGCTCGGTGGACTCCTCGGTCTTATAACATCGTTGGCCTGCGCGCCCGTTCCCGCGTCCAGTGGAACGACAGAGGCGCAGGGATCCGCGGCTGACACTGCCGAAGCTCGCCGGACGTTCGAAGAAAATATCGACGCCATTCACAAGCGTGATCGAGCGCGGTACCTCGCGACATACCTGCACACGAATTCGCTGGCGCGGAATGGACCGGCCGGGCTACAACTCGGCTACGAAGACTGGAGCGCGCGGCGAGATTCAACGTGGCCGGACACGCTGATCGCGAAAAATCTGCGCGTAATTCCGCTCGCTCCGGGTGTGGTCTACGGAACCTATTGCTACACGGTGACGGGGAACGACACAACGTCGAGTGGGGTCTCGGAGCGCGTATTCGTGAAAACCGCCGACGGCTGGAGAATCGCGGTGACGACAGCGTTCGGACTACCCGCAGGAGCGCCCGCGCAGTGCAAGTAGCAGTCTCTCGAGTCTCGATCTCCGCGAAGATATTTGGTCGAGCGAGACTCCTGCTGATTTTTGTGTCGGCGGGCTTCACCCCATTCCATGCATCTGCACAAGCTGGCGATATCGCTCCTCCCAGGCTTGTGGTTTTCATCACCATAGATGCGATGCGGACGGACTATCTCCCACGCTTTGCTCAGCAGCTGACCGGTGGGCTGGGACGGCTCTATCGTGGTGGCGCGGTATTCACGAACGGGTTTCAGGATCATGCGATAACGGAAACAGCTCCCGGACACTCGGCGACGATGTCGGGGAGATTTCCGGTTCACACGGGCATATCCGCGAATTCAGCCGGCGTGAACGACACAACGGTCACGTTGATAGGGGCGGCCGGTCCCGGCGCATCGCCCTTCCGCTTTCAAGGGACCACCCTGGCCGACTGGTTGACCGCGAAGGATTCGCGCACGCGTGTGCTGTCGGTGTCGAGGAAGGATCGTGCCGCAATTCTGCCGATAGGACGATCGAAGCAGTCGGTATTCTGGTACGCGGGCAATGGGACATTCACTACAAGCACCTATTACGCCTCCACTCTCCCCGATTGGGTTGGCGCGTTCAACGCTCAGAGATTGGCACAGGGATATGCCGGCCAGGTGTGGCGCCCACTGCTTCCGGACAGCGCGTATAGCGAGCCCGACAGTGTCGCGATAGAGAGTGGAGGGACGGGATTTGTATTTCCGCATATCGAGTCCACTTCTCCCGATACCGCGGCGCGACAACTTCCTGAATTTCCGTGGATGGACGAGCTAACGTTGAAATTTGCGTTGGCGGGCGTGAATACATTGGGATTGGGCGCCGGCCCGCAGACGGACGTGCTGGCAATCTCCTTGTCGACGACCGACGCGGTCGGCCACCGATATGGCCCGGATTCGCGGGAGATTCACGACCAGATACTCAGGGTAGATCGCGCGCTGGGCGTCTTTCTCGACTCGCTTTTCCGGATACGAGGTCCCGAGAATGTCGTGATAGCCCTCACAGCGGATCATGGACTGACACCCTTTCCCGAAGTTCACGCCCACGACCCCAATGTGGGCGCCATTCGCGTAAATCCACGACCGTTTCTTCAGGATCTCAGCAACTCACTCGCTGTAGCTGGCGTGGAGGGGATGGGTCTCAACACGTTCGGCGTCTATGCTGGGAATGGTTTTACTTTCGATGCCGGGGTTTTCACAATCGATCTCGCGGCGCTGACCAAGGCTCATATCAATATTGATTCGCTGCTGCAAGCCACCCGCGCGGGGTTTCTCAAAGTGCCGGGTGTCGCCCGAGTGGACAGAATTTCCGAGCTCACCCACAGCGACACGGTGGATGACAGAATTGCTCGCCGGTGGTTGCACATGTTTGCCGACGACAGCAAGGCCGCGCTCGTGGTGACGCTCGCGCCGTATAACTACTGGCTCTCCGGTCCGAGCGCGCAACACGGCAGTCCAAATGACTCCGATGCTCGGGTGCCGATCATTTTCTACGGAAGCGGCGTCAGCCCCGGCAGGTACGACGAATTCGCGAGGGTGGTGGACATGGCGCCGACCCTCGCGGCGATCGTTCGCGTAACGCCTCTGGAAAAGCTCGATGGCCATGTCCTGCGAAATGCGACGAGGTAGAGTTTCTCTTCATTCCGTTTTGCGGGCTTTCGATGAGGCTGCGTTCGGCTCGAAGAACACGCTCAACCTCAGGGAATCACTACCCACCGCGGCGGACGCGCGCTTTCGCGTCGAGGCGTGGCTGCGCGAGCGACAAATCAGCAGAGCGACTGAAGTCCTGATAATCACTGGACGAGGCAATCACAGTCACGGTGGTGTGTCTCCAGTCAGGGAGGCAATTCTCTCATTGATGCCGTTGCTCAGGAGACGCGGTGTAGTTTCAGAGTGGCGCGAGCATTCACCGGGATCCTTCGTGGTGAGACCGGGATCGATCTCGACGCTTCTCGATGCGCCGAGAAGGCGACGTGATCGGGCACCGATTGCGGTACCACTGAATCCGGAATCGTTGAGAGGACTCGAGCGTCCGACGACAGAGCTGCTTCGACGATTGGCGATCCGGTCTCTGGAATCGCTTGGCATGCGCGAGCCGGAGAAATTCATCGAGGCGGAAATGGTTTCAAAGTTCAATTCGCTGGCTGCAGCGCTCAAACCGGGCGCTGAGGGCGAGGCGAGACTGCGTGAGGCGATCAAAGCTGCACTCGAACAACTCGACGACTGAAGCAACAACGCTTGTCTGCCGAGCGAAACCATCACATGGAATGAGCGATCTGATGAACAGGTTTTTTCTTGCTGGAATGGTGTTACTTCCGGTGTCAGTGCGCGCACAGGCGACGCCTGGCTACACATCAAAATCAGCTGTCGTCGAGCGGACGACGGAGGCCGACGCTATCGGACGTCCGTCTCCGGCGGATGCGTCCGCTCACTCCAGGTTTCTCTCATCGCAACCGCACATGGCCGGAACTCCGGCACAGGCTAGAACCCGCGATTACGTCATCAGCCAGATGAAATCCTGGGGTCTCGAGACCGAGGTGCGCTCATACAGCGTATGGATGCCGCACCCGCTGAGCACGAGGGTCTGGCGGATCGCGCCTGATCCGATCGAGCTGGACCTGAAGGAAGGTCCGGTGGCCGAGGATACAACCTCCTCTGCATTTCCGCAGGTCATGGCATTCAATGGATACGGCGCGGCGGGCGATGTCAGTGGTGAAGTCGTCTACGTGAACTATGGATTGATTGAAGACTACGCCCAGCTCGATTCCATGGGAGTCTCGGTCAAGGGCAAGATCGCGATCGCGCGGTACGGTCGGTCGTATCGCGGAATCAAGGCGCGAGAGGCGGAAAAACACGGCGCCGCAGGTCTGCTCATTTACAGCGATCCAGCCGACGATGGATTCATGCGGGGTGATGTATATCCAAAAGGTCCGATGCGGCCCTCGCAAGGCATTCAACGCGGAAGCGTCATGAATCCGAATGGGGATCCGAGCACGCCGGGATATCCAAGCACTGCGAATGCACGCCGCATCCCCGTCGGGAAGATGGAAATCCCCCGCATTCCGGTATTGCCGATTTCGTACGGGAATGCCGCCGAACTGTTGCGCGGCCTGAGCGGGAAATCCATTCCGCAACCATGGCAGGGCGGTCTTTCGTTCAGGTACCACGTCGGACCCGGACCGGTACAGGCGCG
>DASXYR010000059.1:0-2203 GCA_036502385.1 Gemmatimonadaceae bacterium | reverse complement strand
GTCTTCGAACTTCCGCGCCAAGAAGCGGATCAGGAAGTTCACGCCGCGGCCGCCCGATGCACCCGACGGGACCTGGCGCATGCAGCAGGCCGACGCCGACAGAATTCAGGAATTCCGGAAGTGCATCGAGTGCTTTCTTTGCCAGGATGTTTGCCACGTCCTGCGAGATCATCAGATGCACGAGCAGTTCGTGGGACCGCGCCTCCTGGTCCATGCGGCCCAACTCGAGATGCATCCGCTCGACACTCTTGACCGCACAACCGACCTGAAGGAAAACCACGGGATCGGTTACTGCAACATCACCAAGTGCTGCACGAAGGTGTGTCCGGAAAGCATAACTATCACCGATAACGCCATCATCCCCCTCAAAGAAAGGGTGGCCGATGAGCATTATGACCCGCTGCGGAAACTGGTTCGCCTTATTCGGGGTAAGAAGTCGGAGGGGCAAAGTCGGGGTCCGGCCGCCGGGAGCGCCAAATGAAAGAAGAGTTCAAGCTCAAGCCGATTTCGAAGGAAGCCATTCCACGCGCGATCGAGAAGGCGGAGAGATATCGTCTCATCAACCAGAGCTGGGCCGCGGAGAGCATCTGCCGCGATATCCTCGAGATAGATCCGGTGAACCAGCAGGTGCTGGTGATGTTCGTCCTCGCGCTCACCGACCAGCTCGCGGAAGGCCATGGCCACGCGATGCGGACCGTGCACGAGACTCTTCCTCGAATAACGGACCCATACCGGCGGGCGTACTACACAGGCATCGCCGCAGAGCGCAGCGGACAGGCAATTCTTCATCGCGGCGGGATGGGCAGCGGGTCAATGGCGTACGAGTCGTTTCGTGACGCTATGGGCTGGTACGAGAAGGCTGAAGCGATTCGTCCGGCGGGGAATGACGATGCGATTCTGCGGTGGAATACCTGCGCCCGATTGATCAGCGGCAACAGCCATCTCTCACCGCAGATCGAGAATGCCTACGAACCCGCACTGGAAGACTGATGCTATTCGCAACAAAAGCTCGATTCATTTGCGCGGCAGTTCTCGCTGGCTTCGCCGGAACGCTGGGTGCTCAGCAGAAAACACCTCCAACGCCAGCTCCAGCCGCCGGCAAGACGGGCAAGGCCGAGATTTCAGGCCTCGTCGTCGACAGCCTCAACGGACGGTATCTGTCAGGGGCCGACGTCATCATCGATGGCGCGAAGACCACTCTGATCACCGACTCCCTTGGGAAATTCAAGATCGACAGCCTCCCGCCCGGCACCTATCAGGTAGGAGTATTTCATCCGCTGCTCGATACACTCGGCATTTCTCTCGCAACCCAGCCGTTTCACGTTGGGCCGGATAGCGCGACTTACATAGTTCTCTCCGTGCCGTCAGCGGGCTCGATCATCCGCAGCGCGTGCCCGGTTCGTCCGCGCGCAAAGGGCACATCTGCCGTGATTGGGCATGTCAACGATCCCGAGACCCTTCAACCGGTCGCAGGCGCCGAAGTGTCGATTGCATGGTCGGAGCTCGAGGCATCGAAAGAGACTGGCGTTCGCATGTCACCACGTCTGATTCGCGACAGTACCGACAAGTACGGCGCATACCGCATCTGTGGCTTGCCGAATTCCATGAAAGCGACGCTTCAGGCCAAGCGCGGAAACGCCGTCACCGCTGAAGTCCCGATCGAGCTCGGCGACGAAGAATCCGAGCTCTTCATCCGAACCATGCTTCTTGTGCCTAGCAGCGATTCCACGACCAAGGTCGGAAACGCGTCGGTTTCCGGACGCGTGGTGCTCGAAGGAGCGGTGAGCAACGCCGGCAGCAGAGTGGAGGTTGTTGGGACCAATCAGATCGCGATGACCAACGAGAACGGCGAGTTCTCGATCACCAGGCTGCCCTCCGGGAGTCACGTTCTTCTCGTTCGACACCTGGGATTCGGGGCCGAGACCGTTCCAGTTGATCTGACTTCACGGCAAGCGCAACGTGTGTCGGTCAAGCTGCCGAAGTTTGTCGCGATGTTGGACCCGGTCGTCGTCAAGGCGCGTAGTCAGGGGGCTCTCGAGAAGGTGGGGTTCGCCCAGCGACAGAAGAGCGGGATGGGATACTATCTCGGACCCGACCAGCTCAAGAACATCAATCCGTCGTATCTTACAGACATTCTACGCCGAGTTCCGAGCCTTCGCGTGCAGAGCTCGTCGGACGGCGATGTCGTGTCGAGCTCGAGAGG
>DASXYR010000058.1:0-3861 GCA_036502385.1 Gemmatimonadaceae bacterium | reverse complement strand
CTTGCAGGGTGTTACGGGCGTCTCCTCGGCCAGCGACCTCCATGCGCTCGCCGACCAGTGGCGTCCGTGGCGCTCCTACGCGGCCCTGCATCTGTGGCTGGAGTCCGAGGCGACATGACGTCATACGGACGAGCCACAGCTCCGATTCTGCTCGCGGCTCTCCTTTTATGCGAGACGCACTCCGCGCGCGCACAGGCGGCCGACGATCGGAAAAAGTTCGAATCTCGAGCCAGCCGCACGCGTGCGGATCTGGTAGAGATGGAGAAGAATGCGCGTCACCGTATGTGAGCTGCCCCACGAGCGAAAGGCGCTCGATGCCTCATGGGCGGCGCTGTGTGAGCACACCCTGCGCAACAAGGCCGAGCTTGTACTGCTCCCCGAGTTCGCGACGGTCGATCCTGTTTGGGAGAGTGAGAGTTTCGACTTCGCACGCTGGGCCGCAGCTGAGGAATTGAGTGATGCGTGGACCGGGCGATTCGATGAGCTGCACACATCGCACGTCGTTGGAACGCGGCCAATCACCACTGATGGGCGGCGTCTGAACGAGGGTTACATCTGGTCGTCCGGCAAAGGAGTGACGCCTTTGCGCAGCAAGTTTTTTCTGCCCGCTGAAGATGGCAACTGGGAAGCGCAGTGGTTCGACCGTGGCGATTCCGATTTTGCCGACTTTCACGCCGGCGCCTTGTCGTTCGGACTCAACATCTGCACCGAGCTGTGGGCGCTGGAGACCTACGGGGCCTACGCGACACGAGGCGTCAACGCGATTCTGTCGCCGCGCGCAACCGCGGCGGCGACTACGGCCAAATGGTTGTCGGTAGGCGTCGTGGCCGCTGTGCGCTCGGGCGCCTTCAGTTTGTCGTCCAACCGGGTTGACCCGACGGGCGCATGCGGTGGAGTCGGCTGGATCATCAGCCCGGATGGCCAGATTCAAGCGACCACAACATCCGACGCGCCGTTCGCCACGGTCGACATCGATCTGGCGGCCGCGGCCGCGGCGCGTGAGACGTACCCCCGCTACATATTCTCGGCGTAGGAATCGGGGCGTTGCCTAGGCATCCACAGAACTGAAGCAGGCGGCCGATAGCTTTGCAGCCAAGGCTACCCAGCTTTCATACTGGCGCTCAGGGAGTAAAGATTTGAGTGACGCGCCTCCCGCCTCCCGCCTCCCGCACTACCTGATCGGCCACGTCCCTCCGACCGCCTTGTAAACCGCAACCAGCGCTGTCGCAGCCGAGGTGTAACCCTGCGTCAGCTGGCTCTCTGCGTCGAGCAGCGTGCGCTCAGCGTCCAGCACCTGCAGAAAATCAGTGAGTCCCGCTTCGAATCGCTGCTGCGCGAGATCCGCGGCGCGGGCGCTCGAGCGCACCGCGCTCTCGAGGATCGCCAGACGTGCATGCGCCCGATCGTAAGTCACGAGCGATCCCTCGCTCTCCTCGAGCGCTTGCAGGACCGTGGCGTTATAGGTGGCTTGCGCCTCTTCCTGCCCGGCCTGTGCTACCTCGACTCTCTGTCGCACTCGCCCCACGTCGAAGAGCGGGAAACTCACGACCGGTCCCACCAGCAGCCTGGAAGTGCCGCGCTTGAAGAGGGAATCGGCGGCCGACGCCGCGTAGCCGGCACGCGCGGAGAGCGTGACGCGAGGCAGATATTCCGCCCGGGCCGCCCCGACGAACAACGACCGCGCCGCGAGTTGTCGTTCCGCCCGCAGCACGTCGGGCCGACGATGAACGAGTTGGTCCGGCGATCCCACGAACAAAGTGTCCGGCAGACGCAGCAGCGGTCCAGTGTCGAGCACCGCCACTGGTAGCGCGTTCGGAGCACGCCCGAGCAATACCGCCAGTCGATTTTTGTCCAGCGCAATCTGCGATTCGAGGAGCGGTGTCGTCGCTAGCGTCAGATACAGCACGGATTTCGCGCGCTCAGTATCGAACGCGGTTCCGCGCCCCGCTGCCAAACGATCTTCAGTGAGCTTTACGACCTTGCGCTGGTTCACGGCGTTCCGCGCGGACACCGCAAGCTGCCGCTGAGCGCCTCGCAGGTCGAAGTAGGTGCGCGCGACCTCGGACGCCACACTCACCTGAACGTCCTCGAGACCGTACTGCGACGACTCGGCCAGCGCACCCTGCGCCTTCACCGTTCGTCCGACGCGGCCGAACATGTCGATCTCCCACGACGCGTCGAAGCCGACGTCCCACAACTGTGACGTAGGGAGCTGACTCGCGACGCCGGGCGTCTGCGCGATCGAGAACTGCTGGCGCGACGTACTGCCCGTCCCCGTTATTGTCGGCACCAGATCGTACGCCGCGAGCCGCCGTGCCGCGCGAGCACTCGTGAGACGCGATTCGGCGATGCGGACATCCGTGTTGGCGCGCTGGGCTTCACGAATCAGCATCGTCAGTGTGCTGTCGCCGAGATCGCTCCAGAACGGAGTCGACGCCAACGCCGTGCTCACGTGGATCGCGCTCGTCGGGATGTCCTCTGACGCACCTCGCGCGTCTGCTGGCACGGGCGTGACGGTGCTGACACTATAGGTAGAAGGAACCGGCACTTCAGGTGCGCGGTACGCTGGCGTAGAGCAGGCGGCCAGCAGCACGGCTAACGCCGGCAGAATCTTACGCATGGGAACTACCCTCATTCCCCGCAGCCAGCGTTGGACGCCAGCCGTGGAGCGGTTTTACATCATCAGGTTGGATCACGGGATCCTCGTGCGTCCGGTTGACAGCGCCGCGCACGAGAACGTAGAAGAGAGGCGTGAATAGAAGTCCGAGGAACGTGACGCCAAGCATGCCCGAGAAGACGGCGATGCCCATCACTCTCCGCATCTCCGCTCCTGCTCCACTTGCGACAATCAGTGGAATGACGCCGGCGATGAATGCAAAGGAGGTCATCAGAATCGGACGCAGTCTGATTCGAGCCGCCTCGAGGGCCGCTGTGAATCGATCCCGACCCTGCCGTTCGAGATCGCGCGCGAACTCGACGATAAGAATCGCGTTCTTGCACGCGAGCCCAACGAGCACGAGAAGACCGATCTGCGTGAACACATTGTTGTCGCCGCGCGTCAGCCACACGCCTGCAATCGCCGAAACCAGCGACATCGGCACGATCAGCATGATGACGAGCGGCAACGACCAGCTCTCATACTGCGCGGCGAGAACCAGGAATACGAGCAGAATGCAGAGCGGGAAAACCAGGATGGCGGTATTGCCGGCCAGCTTCTGCTGATAGGTGAGCTCGGTCCACTCGTAGCCGATGCCATTCGGCAACGTCTCGTTGGCAAGCCCTTCCATTATTTGAACCGCCGCGCCGGCACTGGTTCCCGGAGCCGCGCTGCCGCTGATGTCAGCGGCGGGATAGCCATTGTAGTGTGTGACCTGGTCCGGACCGTACGACTGCTTCATCGTCAGCACCGAGCCAAGCGGCACCATGTCGCCGCGCACGTTACGAACCTTGAGCTGGCCGATGTTGTCGGCGTTCGCCCGATAAGGCGCGTCTGCCTGCGCGATCACCTGATAGGTTCGTCCGAACTTGTTGAAGTCGTTGACGTACTGTGAGCCAAGATAGATCTGAAGCGTCGAGAACACATTGTTGAGCGGAATCCCCAGTTGTTTCACCTTGTCGCGATCGACGTCGGCGAAGAGCTGAGGCACGTTGATCTGGAAGCTCGAGAAGGCGCCGGCAAGTCCGGGCGTCTGGTAGGAGCGGCCGAGCAGCGCCTGCGTCGTTGCATACAGCGTCGAATCGCCGAGCCCGGCCTTGTCCTCGATCATCATCTTGAAACCGCCGATCGATCCCAACCCGTTAACCGCGGGCGGAGGAAAGACCGCCACGAAGCCCTCCTGGATCGATGAGAACTTCTGATTG
>DASXYR010000057.1:0-14269 GCA_036502385.1 Gemmatimonadaceae bacterium | reverse complement strand
GTCGTCGGACAGCACCGATACCAGCAGCAGCGTGCGCTCGCGTGCCTCCGCGAGCAGCTGCGCGATTTTACTCTTTGATGGATGGAGAGGAGTTGCCAGCCGCGATGCGATCATGAGAGGAGGACCTTCATGCAATCAAATTGCCAGCCCCTTAACTTGCCAGATAGACCCGAACGCCTACGTTATAGCGCGCGATGGGTCGCTGTGATCCCATCTTCAATCCCTTCAGCGAGTTAGATAGCCGTCCGTTTATCGAGACGGGTACTTACTTCACCGGAAAGCCGAAATGCCGGAGCAAAAGGTCGCGCTCGTAACGGGCGGGAATCGCGGGATCGGGCTCGAGATCTCTCGTCAGCTCGCAAAGCTGGGGATTCGTGTAATCCTCGGCTCCCGCGACGACGCGAAAGGAGTATCAGCGGTAGCCGAGCTCATCGCTGAGCGCCTTCCCGTCGAAGCGCGCGAGCTGGACGTGGCCAGCGATGAAAGCATTCGCGAATGCGTCAACTGGATTCGCCGCGATGTGGGGCGTCTCGACATTCTCGTCAACAACGCCGGGATAATGGTCGAGGAAGGCGAAGCCGACGCGGAAGAGGAGATACAGATCATCCGCGACACGATGCAGACCAACGTGTATGGTCCGCTCCTGCTGTCGCGCCTCTCGATCCCCATCATGAAGAGCCGGCGCTTTGGCCGCATCGTGAATCTTTCGAGCAGCATGGGATCTCTGGCTGAAATGGGAGCGGGTTACACCGCATACAGATTGTCGAAGGCAGGGATCAACGTCGTGACGCGGGTCCTCGCCTCCGAGACCCAGGGCATGGGCATCCTGGTGAACTCAGTCGATCCGGGCTGGGTGAAAACCTCGATGGGCGGCTCCGGGGCAAGTCGCACGGTTCAGAAAGGAGCAGAGACTCCCGTATGGCTGGCGACGATGCCCGATGACAGCGGACCGACAGGTGGATTCTTTCGCGATCGCAAAAGCATCCCCTGGTAGAATTGCACTGACGAAGATTCCGTCATAGGTTTTTCGGTTCGACGCGTAAAATGGCAAATCCGACAGAAGTTGCTCCGAGCCCATCGGGCCGCCACAGTCCCTCGATCGGCTTTTTCGAGCGATTGCCTTTAGTGGCAGGCAGCGCAGTCGCCGTGCTCGGCGCTTTCGTGCTCTTCGGCTGGGCGGCGAATCTCCCCGTCGTCGTGACGTGGAGGATCGGCGGATTGAGAATGATTCCCCTCACCGCGCTCTGTTTTGTCCTCGCCGGGGGATCGCTCGCGATGGCGGTCCGCGGCAATCGTACTCCCAGGACCGAGGCGATCCAGCAAACGCTAGCCGCGCTCGTTGCCACGATCGCGGTCCTGACCTTCTATGAGTACATCCGTGGCGGGGAGTCGGAATTCGACAGACTTCTCTTCGGCAACAGGTTGGGTCAGGTTCATGCCTACCCATCGGGCCGAATTGCAATCAACGGCACCGCGGGTTTTCTCCTCTGTGCGCTCGCTCTCCTCTCCATCCCCCACGACCAGAGAAAGAAGGATCTGCGAGCGCAGATGTTCGCGACGCCCGCCTTGCTCATCAGCCTGATCGCGATACTCGGTTACGTATTCGGCGTGAAGGGCATGTACTCGCTTTCGCAGTCGGCCGGTATGGCACTTCCGACCGCGGTCGCGCTCCTCGTGCTCGGCATTGGAATCATCTTCGCCGTGAGGGACCGCGGTGTTCCAGCCCTCCTGATGGACGACGGGCCGGCGGGCGTTCTCACCCGCAGGCTGCTTCCCGCCGCCGTGTTCGTTCCGATAGTTCTGGGCGTCATCAGATTGGCGGGCGAAACGGCAGGGATTTACGAATCACAGTTCGGAGTCTCACTTTTTTCTTTCGCGACCATACTCACGTTTGTGGGGCTCGTGCTATGGTCCGCGCGGGTACTCCGCGAGACCGACAAGGAACGCGTGGACCTGCTCGCTCTCGAGAAGGAAGCGCGTGCGCACGCCGAGAACGCCCGCGGCGAAGCCGAAGTGGCGCGCGCGGAGGCAGAGAGAGCCAACAACAGCAAGACCGATTTTCTGGCAGTGATGTCGCACGAGCTGCGGACGCCGCTCACGGCGATCATGGGTTACGAGGAGCTTCTCTCCGACGGGATCACGGGACCGGTGACCGAGCTCCAGCGGCAGCAGCTCGGCAGAATCAACGCCAGCGCCCGGCACCTGCTCGGCCTCATCGATGAGATTCTCACATTTGCGCGCGTCGATATCGGCCGGGAGCGAGTACGCTGGGAATCACTATCAGTGAACAACACGCTTGCCGACGCCGCAGCCCTAGTGGAATCGATGGCAACCGACAAGAACCTCCGCCTCGCTGTGACCCTGCTCGATGAGGATCAATCGATCCAGACCGACGGAACCAAGATGCGGCAGATGCTCGTGAATCTGCTTTCGAACGGAATCAAGTTCACGGACAAGGGAGATGTCCACCTGGGTTGCGCGGTGAGCAACGGGATTCTCGAGATCAGCATAGCCGACACCGGATGCGGCATCGCCGCGGAGAACATAGAGTTTGTGTTCGAGCCCTTCTGGCAGGCGGAGCAGACTGCCACGAGAAAGACCGGCGGCACCGGTCTCGGACTCAGCGTGACGCGAAAGCTCGCGCGGTTGCTGGGAGGAGATGTGACCGTCGCGAGCAGACTCGGATCGGGAACCACCTTTCTGCTGACGCTGCCGATGAAAGCGCCGGCGGGCGAACCGGTCAGGCGACGCGATACTCCGACAACTCCAACAAGTCCCCTGTACTCGCTGCGGAACTGAGCTCTCTCGCGACGCAGAATTTATCGCGACGCCTTAAGCCTGTTCATGAGCCCGGGGATCTCATCCGACAGCTCCCTTCCCAGAAATCCCACCGGGCCAATACGTCGCTCGAGGCGATTGCCCGCTTCTCCGTGGAGATAGACGGCCCACACCGCTGCCTGGTCCAGCGTCGCTCCACGCGCCAGCAGGCCGACGAGAATTCCCGCGAGAACATCGCCCGACCCAGACGTCGCGAGACCAACGTCGCCTTCGGAATACCGAAAGACCTCGCCATAGGGAGTCGCAATGATCGTCTCGGCGCCCTTGAGAGCGACAACGGCGTTTAGATCTTCCGCGACGGACATTGCCGACGCGCGAAGATCGCCCGCGACCGATTCCTTCGTGGCGCCGGTCATTCTCGCCATCTCGGCCACGTTCGGAGTGAGGACCGCCTCGGTGTTCTCGGTAAATCGGTGGCGCCCGCCTCGAAGGGCGCTGAGCGCCGTCGCATCTATTACCAATCGCTTCCCTGAGAGTCGCGGGATCGCAACTTCCATGAAGCCGCGAATCGCATCTTCATTGATCATTCCCGGCCCGATGAGAATCGCGTTGGCGCTTCCCGCACATTCGACCGCGCGCGCGCCGGACTTCCGATCGAGCAAACCGTCGGACGTCTCAGGCAGTGCGAACACGCGCGCCTCGGGGACTGTGACACCCAGCGCCGGGACAATGCTGCGAGGACCCGCGAGCTGAAGTGTTCCGGCGCCCGCGCGCAGCGCCGCGACACCAGCCAGCAGAAGCGCGCCCGGAATTTCCGCAGCGCCACCGACGATCAATACCGTTCCGCGATCCTGTTTGTCCGCGTCCGCGCCCGGTTGCGGAAGCTGCCACCGCCGCAGAAGCGATGCGGTTACCGCGACTGGACGCTTGCTAGCGCGCGCCGACACTGGCGTCGGGCTCAGACGTCACCGGCGCCCCGGCCTCCTCGAGCGGCGCGGCAAAGTTGTAAAGCTTGAGACGCAAAGCGCCGCGCGGGCCGAGATTCGGGTCATGGTCATAGAGGGTGACGGCGCAGTTGGCGATCTCCGCCTTCTTGTCGACCGCGAGCAATTCGGCCTCGGTCATGTGCTCGAGTATGTAGCGCATGCAAAGGACAACCACGGCGTGGCAAACGATGAGCACGCGCTGTCCGCAGTACTCGCGCGAGATCATTTCCGTCGCGCTGCGCAGGCGTAGAATCACGTCGCACCAGCTCTCGCCTCCGGGGGGACGGTGATAGAACTTTCCAAGCAAACGGCGGAACTCGGCCTGTTCTGGATACTGGTCCTTCACGCCCACGGCGGTGAGTCGGTCCAGGATGCCGAATTCCTTTTCGCGAAACCGCTCGTCGACAATGAGTGAATAGCTGTCGGCAGCCATTTCGGCGGTCTTCACTATCAGTCCGGCGCTATGGCGCGCGCGGAGATACGGAGAGGTGAGCACGATGTTCGGCCGCTGCTCGGCTGGAAGAGCGCCGAGCCACCGTCCGAGTGCGATGGACTGCCGTTTTCCCAGATCGGAGAGAGGAACATCGACGTCCCGGAACTCGAGATCGATCACCGGCTCGCCGGCCTTGAGCGCGGCGTCGCGCGCGACATTCCCAGCGGATTCGCCGTGTCGAACGATGTACAGCAGGTCGGGCCAGATTTGAGTCGATTTCACGCGCAAAGACAAGTCAAAGAGCGTACCAGGGTCAGGTGGACCCCGCTCTGGAGAGTACCAGCTCGCGCATTCGTGGTGCAAAGTTTGTAGACGTGGTACGCATGGCAACTACACCCGACCAGCATGATCCCGACTGGCAAAGATACCCCGAAACAATTCTGATCTTCGGGACGCAGCCGGCTGTCGAGATCGATCTGCGCAAGACTCTGCCCGAAGCAGCTTTGTCGACGCTCAAAGCCGTGGGCCTGGGAGGCCCATTCGCGATCATCACTGCCTTCGATCCGCGCGGCCAGGATCTTTCCGCGGCCGAAAACGAGGAGCGAAGGCGCGGCCTCGATCGAAGACTGTCAGCGAGCGGATACAAATTTGTGCGGGTGGACTGCTGCTCGCCCGACCGCTCTCACTGCGAGTGTAGCGTGGCGGTTGCAATGCGCCAGGAAGACGCGATCGTGCTCGCGAAGGAGCTCGAGCAGATGGCGATCTTCTGGTTCGACGGCGAGCGGTTCTGGATTCTCGGCGCATTGGTCGAGACCGATCCGATGATGCTGCCGAAAGAGAACCGGTACCCGGCACCCGGGTACCGGGTAACTGGTTCTTAGGTCAGCGACTTGTATCTATAGCCGTACGCCCCACCCTTCGTGGAAGTGATCCTGAATTTCTGCGTCGCCTTCGGCGCCACGGGTCCGACCGACGCCGTCTGGGTATCGATGACGTTACCGGTCTTGTCGAGGATGTCGATATTCACGGTGTACGTCTTTGCTGTCGTCCCACGATTCTCGATCGTGCCGCCGATCATCGTCTCCGTTGGCCGACGCGTGAACTCGGTCACCGCCAGCTTCACCGGCATGTTCTCGGATTTGTTATTCCAGTAGACGAGTGAATCCGTGTAGATCTTCTGGAGCTTCTTGTCCTTGGTCCCCTTGTACATCCCCTGGTAGGCAAATGCGTAGAGCAGTGGATTGTCGGGATTGCTGGGATCCATCGCGACGAGCTTGTCGATCAGCGGAAACGCCTTCGGAAAGTCCTTATTCTGGATGTAGGTGGCGGCGAGATCGTTTATCGCGTCGCGCGAATACGGGTTCTGGGCGAGCGCTGCATCGAACAGTTTCGTGGCATCGTCCTGACGTCCGGCGCGAGTTGCGACCACTCCGGCGTGCACCAGCGCCAGCTCACCGAATTTCGAAGGACTGGCGAGCATTGGCGCATAGATGGTGGGAACCGAGACGCTGTCACCGGCATCCATGTACATGCGTCCGGCGTTATCGAGGGCATCGGCGAGGAGGAGGTCGTTGTTCGCCACCGCGATGTAATCCTGCCATGGCTTGATCGCTTCCTTCGCCGCGGCGCGCTTGGCGGCGCCGGTTGCCGCGTCCGCTTTGTCCGAAGCAGCGTTAGCGATCTCGTACATCGTCTTCACGCGAACGTCGGCATAGCTGGTATCGGTTCCCGCGGCGGTAAGCGTCTGCTTCCAGTATTCGTTGGCCGCGCTCCAGTCCTTCTTGCTCTGCGCGACGGAGCCGAGTACCGAGTACGCGTAGGGCGCGCGCCGGTCGAGTATGAGCGACCGCTTGGCGAGCGCGTCAGCGGAGTCGAGCTGATTCGCGTTGAGCGCGTTGATCGCCGCGTTGAGCGTATTGAGCCACGGCTTCTGCTGACGCCACTGCTGAATCGTCGCCGCGCATTCGGGCGAAGCTTTCTCCACGATGGAGAAGGACGAATCTGCCGCGGCGAACAGATCGATTGTGGCCGTTGGGTTCGTCGTCAGACCAAGCGCGCTTCGCGGAACGACCGATTGCGCGTTCGGCTGCATCATATACATGATCAATGCTTCGCCGCGCAGGAAGTTGCGCGCGGTGGGGTTGTCGTTGCCATTCTCCACGATCCGCAGCACGTCCTGCAGATCCTTTGTCGGATTTCCCTTGTCGGCGGCAGAAGCGGCGCGCGCCATCGAGAACTGCGCCTTGGCAATGTCTCCTCTCGTATTGGCTGTTGGATCGCAGCTCGCAGCCGCATTCTGCGCCAGCAGCGGCGTCGCGGCGAATAGGCCGAGCGACGCAGCGGCAGCGATCCTGTTAACGAAAGCTTTCATCAAGGATCTCCTTGAGTTGTGTTGGTGGACGGGGTCGGGAGTCCGATAATATACCGCGCAGCATTCTTCGTTCCTGCCATAGCCCGAATATGGGCCTATTTTCGGGTTCCGGCCTCCCTGGCCAGATCGAATGCCCGCCGGACATGGGCTTCGGTTGTGTGGATGTTGCCGATCGCGACTCGAAGAGCGTACTTCCCGCGCACCCGGGTGTGGGATAGGTAAACCTCGCGCCTCGAGTTCACCTGCTCGAGAATCCTGACGTTGTGCTGATTGAGCTCGTCAGGGCTCATTCCAGTCGGACGGTGGCGGAAGATGACCGTCGAGAAGTTGACGTCAGCCAAACGTTCGAAGGCGGGCTCCTCGTCGATCCAGCGCGCCAGACTCCGGGCGATGCGGATGTGCTCACGCACCAGCGATCTCAGCCCCTCGACCCCAAGATCCCTGATCACGAACCACAGCTTGAGCGCGCGAAAGCGGCGGCCCAGGGAAATCCCGTAATCCATCAGATTCACCACGCCTTCGCCCTCGCTCACCACCAGGTAGTCAGCCACGTGTTGAAAAGCGCGCTTGAGCAAATCGGGCCGAGAAGCGTACAGAACCGAGCAGTCCATCGGCGTGAACAGCCACTTGTGGGGGTTAACCACCAGCGAATCGGCGCGATCACAGCCGTCGAGCACTTGTCGCATCTCGGGCAGGATGGCGGCGACTCCTCCATATGATGCGTCGACGTGCAGCCACATCTTCTCGCGCTGACACACCTCGGCGATCGCGGGCACAGGGTCGATCGCCGTCGTCGATGTCGTCCCCACCGTCGCGATCACCGCCAGCGGGATCGCCCCTGCTCGTCGATCCGTTTCGACTGCCGTCGCGAGCATCTTTGGGTCCATGCGCATCTGCTCGTCGGTTGGAATCTTTCTCAGTCCGTTGAGGCCGAAGCCGAGCGTCATCGCCGCCTTGTCGACACTCGAGTGCGCTTCCTCGGAGCAGTAGATCACCACCCTCGGCATCTCCAGCCGGCCGGACATCCCATCTTCCCTCATTCTGAGCTCGGGGTGCAGCTCGCGCGCGGCCGCCAACGCATAGAGGGTGTTGGACGACGCCGTGTCACCGATGACGCCAAGGAACTTGTCGGGGAGTCCGAGCATCTGGCGAAGCCAGTCGAGGGTGAGAAGCTCGAGCTCCGTGGCAGCGGGGCTCGTCCGCCACAACATCGCGTTGACATTGAGCGCCGCCGTGAGCGCTTCGCCGAGCACGCCCGCTCCGGTTGAGGAATTGGCGAAGTAAGCCATGAACGCCGGGTGATTCCAATGCGTAATACCCGGCACAATCAGCTTCCGGAAGTCGTCGAGCACGGCGTCCATCGGTTCGCCGTGCTCGGGCGGAGACTGCGGCAGCGAATTGCGAACGTCGCCCGGTCGAACAGCGGGCAGGACCGGCCACTGCTCCGGATTCTCCAGGTAGTCCGCAATCCAGTCTATTACGGCGTGTCCGTGCTTCCGGAATTCACTCGGCTGCATCGGCGGAAATATAGAGTTTATATTCTTCGCCGATGCAGCGGAATCCAATCGTCCTGATTCACGGATATTCCGACGAGGCCGCGTCGTTCAAGACGTGGCAGCAGATCCTCGAGCAGCGCGGCTACGACGTCGCGATGGTTCACGCCTGCACGTACCGGTCGCTCACCAACGAAGTCACGATCAAGGACATCGCGGAAGGATTCGATCGCGCACTCAGGCTCCAGGCCGGGCTGAGTGAGGACGAGCCCTTTGATGCGATCGTGCATTCGACGGGCATGCTCGTGATTCGCGCATGGCTCACGGCTTACAATGGAAGACGCGAGCGGCTCAAGCATCTCATCGGCCTCGCGCCCGCCACTTTCGGCTCGCCGCTGGCGCACAAGGGACGCAGCTGGCTCGGCGCTGTGTTCAAGGGAAACCGACATCTCGGTCCCGATTTTCTCGAGGCGGGCGACAAGGTTCTGGACGGGCTCGAGCTCGCGAGCCGCTTCACCTGGGATCTCGCGCACCTCGACCTGCTCGGCGATGAGACTTTTTACGGTCCGACGCGACGCACTCCTTACGTGTTCATCTTCTGCGGCAATGCGAGCTACGGCGGATTGCGTCAGCTGATGAACGAGCCCGGTAGCGATGGCACGGTGAGGTGGGCGGCATGTCCACTCAATACAAGAAAGATCATGCTCGACCTCACTCGCGATCCGGCGCGCGAGGGATCAGAGAAGCGAATAGAGGTCGCGGATTGGAAGAACACCGACATCCCGCTGATTCCCATCGAGGGCAAGAACCACGGGACGATCCTGTCTGATCCCGGCACCGCGCTCGGCGATCTTGTGGACAGCGCACTGAGCGTCTCGAGCGCCGCGGCTTTTACGAAGTGGATCGACGATGCGACCAGGCAGACGCAGCCCGCGCTCGCCAAGATGGACGAATGGCAGCAGTTCGTGGTGCGGGTGGTCGACGAGCGGGGCGACCCGGTGCCGGATTACAACATCCAGCTTTTTCGGCGCGGCGACGCAAGCGGGTCGAACAACGGAATCCACGAGTTCGACGTCGATGTGCACACGTACAAGGGAGACGCCAGCCTGCGCGCTTTTCACGTCCGCCTCGAGGAGCTGAATTATCGAAAGCTTCCGAATCTCTGGGTGCGGGTGATGGCGTCGTCCGGGTCGCAGCTCGTTGGCTATCAGGGCTTCGGCAGCGAGAAATCGCCAGGCGCGCCCAATCCCGACGACGGAAAATGGGATGCGGCACTCGACATCTCTTCGCTAGTCGATGACAAGGGAATAAAATTCTTCTATCCTTTCACGACCACGCTCATCGAGATCAAGCTGAATCGCGAGCCACTTCCACTAACGGGCAAGAATGAAGTCTGCTGGTTCTGACACGCTGAACGGAGCCGCCGGCGTCCGCCACTTAAGAAAAATCGATCCGGTGATGGCGGAGGTGATCAGGAAAATGGGGCCGTTCAAGGGATGGCCCGCGTCCGCGGGAACGCATTTCGATGCGGTCGCGAGGTCGATCGTCTTTCAGCAGCTCTCGGGAAAAGCGGCCGGAACGATTCACGGCCGCTTCCACGGATTGTACGGTGGCAGACCACCGTTGCCGGCGGAGCTCGCCGCGACTTCTGACGAGAAGCTCCGCTCGGTCGGACTCTCGCGGCAAAAATCCGCGTATCTCAAGGACCTTGGCGCGCGCGTCGCCTCCGGTGAAGTGCCCATCGAGACCCTGCACGAGCTGACCGACGACGAGATCGTTGCCGCGCTGACTCAGGTAAAGGGCATTGGGCGGTGGACGGCCCAGATGTTCATGATGTTCCGTCTCGGTCGACCCGATGTTCTGCCCGACCTCGACCTCGGGATTCAGAAGGGAATTCAGCGGGCGTATCATTTGCGAAAGCTTCCATCACCGGACCGTGTGAAGAAGATTGGCGCGAAATGGGCACCATACCGTACAGTTGCATCATGGTACCTGTGGCGGTTTGTCGATACGCCGGTGAAGGTGTCGCGTTCATCGGGATGAGACCGAAGTCTTGTTCGGCGTCCCACGCGCTGAGTCGCACGAAGTCTGCATGGATTTTCTAACTGGAACGATCGCTGAATGTCCACCGCACAAGCAGAGCTCACATCTTCAGCCGCCCTTTTCGACGATAGGGCAGCCTCCCGTTGTCGGGACGTGCTTACCGCACTGTTCGGTGAGCCGGGTCAACGCGCATTCGACGTCCGGTTCTGGGATGGCACTGTCGATCGGGGCGTGAATCCGAATCCCCCATACACCCTGGTGCTGAACAGGCCGGCCGCGCTGCGACGAATGCTGCTGCCCCCGACCGAGCTGTCGATAGTCGAGTCGTTCATCGCCGGCGACGTCGACATCGACGGGAGCATGGAAGCCGCGTCTCAGCTCGGCGAGCAGATCGGTGGCCGACTCCGATCTCCGCTGGCGATTGCCCGGCTCGTCCAGATGGTGCTCGGCCTTCCTGGTCAGGCGGACGACGATCTCGCCGACACGCGATTCCCCGAGCACGCGCGCAATCTGGGTCCGCGCCACACGCCGGTGCGCGATGCGGCGGCGATCCAGTTCCACTACGACGTCGGCAACGACTTCTACAAGCTGTGGCTCGACCGCCGGATGGTGTATTCGTGCGCGTACTTCAAGACCCGGGACGAGACGCTCGAGGACGCGCAGGCAGCAAAACTCGATCTTATCTGCCGGAAGCTTCGCCTCGAGCCCGGCGAGCGTCTGCTCGATATCGGTTGCGGGTGGGGCGGCCTGATAATGCACGCGGCCGAGCATTACGGAGTCGATGCGACCGGAATAACGCTGAGCGAAAATCAGGCGGCCCTTGCGCGCGAGCGAATCAAAAAAGCCGGACTCGCGGACAGATGCCGCGTCGAGATTCGCGACTATCGCACGCTGGCGGAGAGCGATGGGTACGACAAGATCTCCAGCGTCGGGATGGTGGAGCACGTTGGGCTGACGCACCTGCCCGTGTATTTCGCATCGGCATTTCGCGCGCTCAAGCCCGGCGGCTTGTTCATGAATCACGGCATCGTCAGCCTTGGCGAAGCACGTCCGAGATCGATTGGCGAGAGAATTTTCAGAAAGTTCTGGCGCGCGGACGCCTTCATCGACAAGTACGTCTTTCCCGATGGAAAGCTGACTGCCACGCATAGCGTGATCTCAGCCGCGGAAGGCGCGGGGTTCGAGGTGCGCGATATGGAGAGCCTGCGCGAGCACTACGCGATGACGCTGCGCCACTGGGTGCGCTCGCTCGAGGAAAAAGCCGACGATGCGAAGTCGCTGGTCGGGGATCACACATTCCGTGTGTGGCGGCTCTACATGGCGGCGTCGGCAAACGCATTTTCGACGGCCGCGATCAACATCGTCCAGACCGTGCTTGCCAAGCCCGACGCGCGCGGCAAGTCGAACATCCCGCTCACGCGCGACGATCTCTACGCCGCCCGCTGAGTCACCGAAAGCTGCGTTGTGGTAGATTGAAGGACCGCAATCAGTTTCGGAGAGCAGCATGGCTGTAAAAATCGCCACCAAGCAGGACCGCAGATATTTCCAGGATCGTGAGGGCATTTTCCGCCCCATCGAGAACCTGAGCATCAGCGCATCGACGCCTGACTATCCAGCGGTGCTACACCAGACGCGTCGCACCATGATCCTCGCCGATGATCGGTCACATGAAGTGATCAAGCTCGACAAAGCGTTGATCGTGTCCCGGAACGACGAGCTGTCGACAGTCCTGGTGGCGTATCAGGAGCCGACGGAGACGACGTGGAAGTCTCTCGAGGCGCACATGGAAGCCGAAGACTCGAGCGCGGAGACCGCGAGGGAAGCAAAGATCATGGCTTCGCTCGAACGGAAGAAAAAGGCGACAGAAATACTCTAGGAATGCGGGCCAGACACCACGCTCTGGTTGGACTGAGCTTTGTCGGCGCGCTTGTCGGGTGCGCCTCTCCACCGCCGCCACCACCCCCGAAGCCCGTCGCTGGACCTCCAACGGATACCGTTCCCGTTCCGTTGACGGACCTGCTTGCGAAGACGTACTACGGACATGCGGGCGGCCTCTATCCCGGCGGAATCAATCAGCCGCCCGCGGATCACGATTCCGCGGCGCGCGCCCGACGAAAAACGATTCAGGCGCTCGACGTGAACGGCGACGAGAGTCCGTTTGGCAAATACGTGTTGCTCTCGATCGGGATGGCGAACACCACCCAGGAGTGGTGCTCCCAGAACTCGGGTCCGCCGTGCACGGCGTGGAGTTTCATGGGAAAAGCGGCCGTCGATCCGGGCGTCAACCACAACACGCTCGTGATCGTCAATGGCGCGGCGGAAGGTCAGGACGCGCAGGCGTGGACTTCAGCGACCTCGCCCAGCTACGAGCGGATAAAAGTGGGCCGGCTCGCCCCGCTCGGCTTGAGCGAGAACCAGGTGCAGGCCGTGTGGGTGAAGCTGGAGGACCAGAAGCCGTCACTATCGCTGCCCGACGATAGCGCGGACGCCTACCTCCTTCTCACCAACCTCGGCCAGGTGATGCGCTCGTTGCGCGCCAGATATCCGTACCTGAGGATCGTCTTCATCTCGAGTCGCAGCTACGGCGGATACGGGACGACCGATCTCAACCCGGAGCCATTCGCCTACGAGAGCGGCTTCTCGGTCAAATGGCTGATCGAGTCGCAAATCGATGAGATGCATGGGAAGCCGGCAAATCCGCGCGTTGGCACTCTCGACTACGTGAAGAAAGCGGCGCCGATAATCGTGTGGGGCCCGTATCTCTGGGCGAACGGAACGACGCCCCGCTCCGATGGAGTGCTGTGGAACCGTGTGGATTTCGAGGAAGACGGCACGCACCCGTCGCAGATGGGTGAGTCGAAGGTGGCTGGGATGTTGCTGGATTTCTTCAAGAACTCGCCGTACAGCAAGTGCTGGTTCGCCGCGAATCAATATTGTCTGTGAGAAAATCAACATGCCGTTAGTCCGAATCGAAGATCTGCCTGACTCATCGCGCGCCTGGGTTTTCGGCAGCGACCGCGCGCTCGACCCATCGGCCGAGGACCTTCTATTTCACGAAGTCGATCGATTTCTCTCTCAGTGGCACGCGCACGGCGCGCCGCTCACGACTGGCCGCGACTGGAAGTACGGGAGATTTCTCACCGTGGCCGTGGACCAATCGACAGCAGGCGCGTCGGGGTGCTCGATCGATGGACTCTTTCGCGCGCTCAAATCCCTCGAATCGCGCCTGGGCGCGAGTCTCGTCACCAGCGGTCTCGTTTTCTTCCGCGACGCGAAGGGTGAGATACAGCCTGTCGATCGCGAGCGATTCGCTGCATTGGGCGCCGAGGGCAAGATCAAATCAGACACGCGTGTCTTCGATCCTACTGTTACCACGCTCGGCGAGTGGCGTGCGCGGTTCGAGCTGGATGCGGAAAAGTCATGGCACGCGGGATTGCTTCCCGCCAAACAACCGGCGTGAAGACCCACACCTCGTATCTCACCTTCAATACGAAGAAGCGGCAGGAGATCATCGACATCACCGAAGATGTCGAGAAGTGCCGCGCCGCCGCCGGGATCGAGGACGGGATGGTTCTTGTGTCGGCGATGCACATCTCGGCGTCGGTTTTCGTGAACGATCACGAGCCGGGATTGTGGAAGGACATTTTGGATTGGCTGGACAATCGGATCGCACCCTGGTCGCCCGATGACTATCGCCACAATGCAGGCACCGGCGAGGACAACGCCGCCGCCCACCTTCGCTCACTCACGGTCGGTCACGAAGTGATCGTGCCGGTCACGAAGGGAAAACTCGATTTTGGGCCGTGGCAGCGCGTGTTCTACGGCGAGTGGGACGGTCAGCGCCCCAAGCGTGTCCTGCTCAAGGCGATGGGGGAGTAGCCTCGACCTTCTCGACCGCCTGCTCGGCGCCAATGAATCCGATCTTGCTGTGAGTGCCGTCGCAGAAGGGCTTCACAACGGAGCCACCACACCTGCATAGCGAGATCCAGGTCTTCCCTTCCGGCGAAACCTTTCGCCTGTTGTCGGGAATGGGTACCGGCTTGCCCTCGTGATCCACGAGAGCGACGTCGCCGTACACCCGGTATTGGCCGTTATTCCGAATCTCGATTGTCACGTCTGCCATTTATTCATTCCTGTTGGTGTGCGCTCAGTTCTATTGATGAAG
>DASXYR010000056.1:0-3047 GCA_036502385.1 Gemmatimonadaceae bacterium | reverse complement strand
CGGTCGAAGTTTGTCTGTTCGCCGCCCGAATTCGGGTCCGCGACCTCACGATTGATTTCTTCCATGGATGCAGCCTCCCCAACAAAGTTGAGCCGCGTGATGCAGGCGGCGATGTATTTCTTCTATGCAGAAGCCGCGCCGAGCGAACGGATTGTCTTTTGGTCGGAGGCACGCCGTGCGAGCGCGCGCTGGCTCTGCTCGATGGTGATCAGCTCGAATCGGACGCTTGCGCCTGGGGACCGCTGAGCGAGGATCGGCATGTCCGTTTTTGACACCACGGCGATCTTGGGATATCCGCCGACCGTTGGAGCATCTGCCATCAGCACGATCGGAGTTCCTTCACTGGGGATCTGGATTGCGCCCTGACAGCCCGGATCCGACGGAAGCGAGCCGAGACCGTGGCTCACCGCCTGCCCCTGCAGCTTATAGCCGGTTCTATCGGACGCATGGGACACCACGAAATCGGTCTCGGTGAAGGCGCGCCACGCCGCATCGTCGAACAGATCCGCGTGCGATCCGGCCGTGACGCGGACGACCGATGACGTGTAGGCAGGCAGAAGCTCGGCGGGACAGGTGAACCCGGGTGCCGGAATGGTCGACGGTTGTTGCCCAAGAGGAAGCGAGTCGCCGCGTCCCAACATGCGTCCCTGAAAACCCCCGAAACGGCCAGGGAGGTAGGTCGAACGGCTTCCGAGCACGACGGGAACATCGATGCCGCCGGCGAAGGCGATGTAGAGAAACCTGGCATCGGTGATTTGCTCGATCTCCAGCTCGCTCCCCGCGGCGGCGTACACGGTGGTGAATGGAGGAACGTCCCCGCCGGCCAGCGTCGCTCGTGCGCGCGCTCCGCCGATCGCGAAAACGGAATCGGCCTCGAATTCCATGGACCCTCCGCTCAACGCCCATTCGAGCGCGGCATCGTCCGGCGCGTTTCCGACGATCGAGTTCAGCGCTTCCAGCGCGAAGAGATCCATCGCTCCGCCGCGCGGAACGCCAAAAACGCGGGAATGGCGCCGACCAGCGTCCTGAACGGTGAGATATGGTGGCGCGCGGGTGATGGTGATCATCGCGCGCGTACGAATTGGACCTTGTCGCCGGGATGTAAGATCGCCGGGGGATCGCGTGCGGGATCGAACATCACCGTGTCGGTGTGCCCGATGATGTGCCATCCGCCCGGTGTAACGAGTGGGTACACACCCGTCTGTGCGCCAGCGATCGCGACACTTCCAGCCGGAACGCGCGGCCGTGGCTGGTCCCGACGCGGGAGACGGAGAGTGGGATCCAACTCACTGAGATAAGCCCATCCCGGCACGAATCCGATCAGATCAACGCTGTAGGTCCGGGCGAGGTGTCGGCCAATTACGTCTTCGGTCGAGAGACCAAGGAACGCCGCGACGTCCTGGAGATCCGGGCCATCGTAGGTGACGGGGATCTCATGTGTCCGCGCCGCGTCCGGCGCGGGCTCCGCGATCGAAGCCCGTTCGCAGACGGCGAGCACCCTGGCTGCCATCTCGGCGTAGAACGTCTTGCCCGAATCGTAAAAAACGCCGAGAGAGAGGTAAGCAGTGACGACGTCCTCGACTTCCGGGAGCGCAGCGGCTGAAACAGCAAAGGCGGCTGCGTGCACCCGTTTCAGGAGCTCGGCGCTTTTCTCGGTACCAAATGCGATTGTGAGGGCCGAATCGCCAAGTGGCTGGGCGCGCAGGCGAGAGAGACTCAAGCGGCGAACGGCGCGATCGTGATTCCGCCGCTCTCCAGACGTGCGCGCAGCGCCGACAGCATCGAGGCGGCGTCGGGATTGTCGCCGTGAATGCAGAGAGATTGCGCGGAGATGCGGAGCTCGGAACCATCGTCGGCGGTAATGGATTTTCCTTTTACGAGCATCACCGCGCGTTGTACCGCGCTCGTCACATCGTGAATGACGGCACCGGGCTCGTCACGGGGGACGAGCGATCCGTCGGGTTTGTAGGATCTGTCTACGAACGCTTCGCTCGCGAAAGGAATTCCCGCGCGCTCGGCGGCGCGCGCCATCTCGCTGCCCGCGAGACCGAGAAGGGTGAGCGAGGACTCGACGTCGCGAATCGCCATCACTAAGACGTCGGCGACCTCGGGGTCGCGGGCAGCCCGATTGTAGAGGGCGCCGTGCGGCTTGACGTATGAGAGCCTGGCATCCTCCGCGCCGCACACATCGCGGAGCGCACGAAGCTGGTACCGCACGTGAAACCCAATCTCCTTCGGCGAGAGGCCCAGCTCTCTGCGGCCGAATCCAGGAATGTCGGGATAGGAGGGGTGCGCGCCGATCGTCACGCCGCGAGCCTTGGCCGCCATAACTGTATCTCGCATCGTCGTGGCGTCGCCGGCGTGAAAGCCACACGCAATGTTGGCGGACGACACCATGTCGAGCAGCACTTCGTCCTCGGAAAGCCGTGAGCGGCCGAAGCCCTCTCCCAGATCGGCGTTGAGATCGATCGCGAGCGGCAAGGACTATTTCTTCTTGCGGCTCTTTTTCTTTCCGCCGTCGACCGGCTTCGCTTCGACAATTTCCCAATCCTGCTCGTCGTCCTCGAAGCCGCCGCGCGTCACCTTGGGCAGAAGCTTTTCCCGGACCACTATGGGGGCGAGCCAATAGGTGAACCCATCATCCGATTCAACGGGAAGCCAGGCGAACTTGGTTCGTACGCGCTCGTCGCCGAGCTTGCCTTTCGGATCACCTCTATTCTTCCACTTCACGCCGTAATCCTCGCTTTGCGCTAGATGCGATCTTCGAGTCCCTTGATGCCCGACATCGCGGCGCAGCTCGCGCAACAATAGAAAACTCCCTTACTCTCGACGCCGTGGCCGATGATTTTGCAGCCGCAGTGGGCGCACTTGGGCGCCAACGCATGGATGGCGCACTCGAACGAGTCGAAGACGTGTGCCGCTCCCTTCATCGTGACGGTGAACGACTTGTCGTAATCGTTGCCGCAGACTTCGCACTTCGCCATGTGGCCTCCGGTCGGTTACCGACGAGGCCTCTACGGCGAATCTAATGCCGCTGGAACCGGGAT